>JAEWPQ010000196.1 GCA_023460575.1 Bacillota bacterium | reverse complement strand
ATGCAGGAGACAAACGGTCTTCTGAAAGAAGACAGAACGCCCAAGCTTTCATTTAAAAAACTGGAAAAGATTTTCGGGAAAAAAATCTACGAATAAGAGTTCTTCTGCCGTCCAAATGATCGGTAACTCTTTCATGGCCGGCAGAAAAATCAACTAAAAAAAGACTTGACTAATGTAGGAAAATCTTGTATAATTCCTCTTGTTGTATTGATGGGCTATCGCCAAATGGTAAGGCAACGGACTCTGACTCCGTCATTTTCAAGGTTCGAATCCTTGTAGCCCAGTCTGAAAACGGAACCTCATAAGGTTCCGTTTTTTGCATTGCAGATTGTTAAATTCCTGTTAAACTTTCCATTTTGATAGAAATTCTCTGAAAACGCTTACAGGGTTCTTACTGGTTTATCTGGACAAGAGTCTAAAAATGCTTTATAATGTTATATAATTTTGATGAGAGGTGTGAAATGTATACATGTGACAGCAGGGTGCGTTACAGTGAGACAGATGAGTGCGGAAGATTGACATTAACAGGCATCATGAACTATCTGCAGGATTGCTCCACGTTTCAGTCTGAAGATATTGGCCTTGGAATTTCCTACTTAACGGACCGTCATAAAGCCTGGTGGCTTTCTTCCTGGCAGATCGTGGTGGACCGTTACCCCGTGCTGGGGGAGGAGATCGTAGTAGGTACCTGGCCCTATGACTTTAAAGGATTTTACGGTTATCGGAATTTTACCATATGTGATCCGGCCGGAGAGTATCTTGTCAGGGCTAATTCCGTATGGTTCCTCTTTGATACGGAAAAGGGCCGCCCTGTTAAAATTGAACCGGAAGACATCAGGGGATATGGAGATGGAAGGGAATCCCAGCTAACCATGGATTATGCTTCCCGTAAGATCCAATTGCCCGAGGAATATGAAAATACAGATCCGGTCATTATTGGAAAGCATCATATTGATACGAACCATCATGTCAATAATGCTCAATATGTAGAGATTGCCAGAGAGGTGCTTCCCGATGAAATGGCGGTTACCGAGCTGAGGGTGGAATATAAAAAGGCGGCAGTCTTTGGAGATGCAATTTATCCCCGTGTGAGCCGGACAGAGGAAGGTTATACGGTTTCCCTGTGCGATGAGCGGGGGACAGCTTACGCAGTCATCTGGCTGCGTGGAACAACAGAGAGGGTGTAACATGATAGAATTAGGAAAGACGCAGACCCTGGTGGTACAAAGGGTCAAGGAATTCGGTGTATATTTGGGTGAGGAGGCTGAAAGCCAGGTTTCCGTGCTCCTGCCTAAAAAGCAGGTTCCGGAGGGAACCGGTCCAGGTGACAGGATTCCTGTTTTTATTTATAAGGATTCGGAGGACCGGCTCATATCTACTACAACAGTGCCTAAGCTTATGGTAGATGAAACGGCTGTACTCCAGGTGAAAGAAGTGGGAAAAATCGGCGCATTTCTCGACATGGGACTGGAAAAGGATCTGCTTCTCCCTTTTAAAGAACAGACCCATAAGGTTCGATCGGGAGAGAAGGTGCTGGTGGCTTTATACATTGATAAAAGCAAACGATTGGCGGCTACCATGAGGGTATATACCTATATGAGCAATCAGTCGCCCTATAAGAAGGATGATCAGGTGAACGGGATCATTTATGAAATAAATGAAAACCTGGGAGCCTTTGTGGCAGTAGATCATAAGTTCTACGGGCTCATACCCCGGAAAGAGGTTTTTGAGAATTACCGGGAGGGTGATGAAATTACAGCCCGGGTAACCAAGGTAAGGGAAGACGGAAAACTGGATCTAAGCCCAAGGCAAAAGGCCTATATCCAGATGGATGCAGATTCCGATAAGGTTCTTGAGATCATAGAAACACAATTTGACGGAAGCCTTCCGTTTACCGATAAGGCGGATCCGGAGATTATCAAGCGTGAGTTTTCCATGAGCAAGAACGCATTTAAGCGGGCGGTAGGCCACCTTCTGAAAGGAGGAAAAATCAAAGTAACAGAAAGTAAAATTGAAAGAATCAGATAACGGGTAAAAAGGATAACAGGAGGATTATTTTGGACTCGATACACTATTATAATAAGTATGCGGCTAAGGAATTTGAAGAAACAGTGAACCAGGATATGTCAGGGATCATAAAGGATTTCCTGAATTTACTGGAGGAAGGCGATACGATTCTGGATTTAGGTTGCGGATCAGGCAGGGACAGTCTGACCTTCTATGAACTGGGATATGATGTGACGCCGCTTGACGCATCGGAAGAGATGTGTAAGCTGGCGGAAATCCATACCGGTCTGGAAGTGCTTCAGATGACTTTTGAACAAATGGATTTTGACAATGTGTTTGACGGAATCTGGGCCTGTGCATCCTTACTTCACATTCCGAAAAAGGAATTGTCTGACATTCTTACAAAGATAGCAAGGGCCTTAAATGATAAGGGAATTCTTTATATGTCTTTTAAATTGGGAGACTATGAGGGATTCAGAGGAAAAAGGTATTTCTGCGACTTTACGGCGGATTCCATTACAGAAGTGTTAAGGGATAACGGCCGGTTTGAGATCGTAAAACTTTGGGAAACAGAGGATGTTCGTTCTGGTCATTCTGATGTCAAATGGCTGAACATTCTTGTGAGAAAGCAATAATTATACGTATATAACTTACAAGGCAGTGCCAAAATATTTGGCACTGCCTTGTGGTTTCTGACTAAAACTGAGGGGCAATATTGGCTGTCTATCGAATATAGACAGAAATGTCAGAACGTTTCTCTCGATATTTTGACGTTTCAATCATTTTTTTGACCCGTTATACAAATTAGCCAAAAGGCAGAAATGGATTTTGGTAAATAACAATATGGTAAAAGAAAAATAATTCATGTATGATTGTTTCAGAACAAAGGGCTGCGGCTGTGGGGGCTGTTGGCTCAGATCAGAGAATAAACACTTTATTTTAGGAGGATTAGTAAATGGCTAGTTTATCACTGAAAAACATCGTCAAGAGATATCCTAACGGATTTGAGGCAGTAAAAGATTTTAATCTGGATATTGCTGATAAGGAGTTTGTCATTTTCGTAGGACCATCCGGATGTGGTAAGTCCACCACCCTTCGTATGATCGCAGGTCTGGAAGATATTTCTTCCGGTGAACTTTACATTGACGGAAAATTAATGAATGATGTAGAGCCTAAAGACAGAGATATTGCAATGGTATTCCAGAACTATGCTTTGTATCCTCATATGACTGTTTTTGACAACATGGCATTTGGACTGAAATTGAGAAAAACTCCAAAGGATGAGATTGATAAGCTGGTTCATGAAGCTGCAAGAATCCTTGACCTTGAGCATTTATTAGAACGTAAGCCAAAAGCTTTATCCGGCGGACAGAGACAGCGTGTTGCCATGGGACGTGCTATTGTGCGTAATCCCAAGGTATTCCTGATGGATGAGCCGTTATCCAACCTTGATGCCAAGTTAAGAGGCCAGATGCGTATTGAGATTTCCAAACTGCATCAGAGACTTCAGGCAACTATCATCTACGTAACTCATGACCAGACAGAGGCTATGACCCTTGGTACCAGAATTGTAGTAATGAAGGATGGTGTGATTCAGCAGGTTGATTCTCCTCAGAATCTATACGATAAGCCAGGCAACAAATTCGTGGCCGGATTTATCGGTGCTCCTCAGATGAACCTGATCGAAGCTACTGTTGCAAAGAAGGGAAGCGACGTTACTTTAACATTCGGTGGAAACACCATTTCTCTTCCAGAAGGAAAAGCGAAAAAGTTAGAGGATGCCGGTTATATTGGAAAGACGGTTGCTTTCGGTATTCGTCCGGAAGATTTACATGATGAGGAAGCATTCCTTGAATCTTCTCCTGGAAGTGTTATCGATGCTACCATCAGAGTTTACGAGCTGTTAGGTGCTGAAGTTTACTTGTATTTTGATGTGGAAGATGTTAACTTTACCGCAAGAGTAAATCCTCGTACAACTGCAAGACCTGGCGATACAATTAAGCTGGCTCTTGACTTAACCAAGATCCATGTTTTTGATAAAGATACAGAAATCGTTGTTTTAAACTAAAAATTAATGAAATTTTAAGCAAGCGGTTAACCTACCCGCTTGCTTTTTTTTTGTTTTTGCTTTAATATATAATAAGGTAAATTTACGAAAAAGGAGAATATGCCATGATTTCGAATCAAATACTTCAAACAACCATTGAAGGATTAAAAGGGATTACGAGAATTGATCTGTGTATTTGTGATACAGAA
>JAEWPQ010000195.1 GCA_023460575.1 Bacillota bacterium | reverse complement strand
CCAAAAGCACCAAGAGAATTATAATTCATATCATCCGCAACTAAAAATAAAATATTTTTTTTATCCATAAATATTAAGCTCCTATCTTACTTCAGGCAAATCTCTGGCTGAAGCCGGGTTTTTACCCCAGCGTTCCCCATCATTCATACCTGTCTCTTTTTCCCATGCCATCATCCATTTGTGCATATGCCAATGCTCCATGAAGGAATTCTCTTGCTGCTTTGGATCTGCAAACGTTAGGGCAATACTTCTTAGTTCACTGGTCAGTTCAGGATTTATATGATTTAAATTGGTTTTTTCATTGGAATCTCTGGAAAGATCAAACAGCATATCTTCATCCTCATAGCCATGATAGGTAATATACTTATAATGGTTCTTTCTTACCATGATTCCATAGGATCTTTCATTGAGATCACCTGCCATAAACTGACTGATAACTGCCCGCTCATAGTCAGGCTCTTCCGCTTTGGTCAGGACCTTTGCAAGACTGGTCCCATCGGTTTCAACGGGAAATTCCACCCCTGCCAGTTCACACATCGTCGGTCCTAAATCCATAATGCTGACGGGAGCATCAACGCTGCGCGCAGAACCAATGTCATCTCCGGCAAACATAAACGGAATCTTCGCCGACTTTTCAAAAAATGTCTGCTTTCCATATAAACGGTTTTCTCCAACCTGATCGCCATGATCTGACAGGTAGCAGAATATGGAAGACTGATTGGAGCGTTTGGAATAATCGTTAAAAGCGGCTCTTACCCTGCCGATCTGTCCATCCATATGCTCAATCATTCCGCAATAAGCTGCAAGCGCCTGCCTGGCACCGTCTGCATCAAAGGAACGGTCTTTTTTCTTCTTTTCCAGCAGCCGGTTCATTGGCATATCCGTTTCAAAGCTGTCAGGTACGGTTACACGATTTAAATATTTCAGATACAATTCTTTTGGCGCCACATAGGGGTAATGGGGGCCATAGGTACCAACAACAATTAGCTGAGGCTTTTCATGCTCCTGTGACAGATACTCAAGAGCTGCGTCTACCACTGCCTCATCATAATGAAGCACCGGTGATTCTCCGCCGCCTATTACATCTGTACAGCAGGTATCCATAAAACAGTCCTTAAATACCCCGCGCTCCTGAGCCAATGATTCACCTGGCCGGTTCCATGTGACTGGTGTGATATCCCCCACCAGACGTTTTGTAAAACCATGCCTTTGATCCTGGCCAATGAAATGCATCCGTCCAATTAATACTGTATCATACCCTGCAGCTGCAAAAGGATGTAAAAATGTGGGTGTCATATCTGCCAGTGTATCAAAATTTGAATATACGCCTGTTTTAGAAGGCAGCTTTGATGACAGCATTGACATTCTGGCCGGAACACACAGCGGACAGGAGGTGTAACTCTCTGTAAAATTAGTCCCGTCTTCTCTTAGTCTGTCTAAATTCGGCGTTTCAACCGGCACAGCACCCCAGCCGGAGAAGATGGGGCTGTGCTGATCGCTCAAGTATATTAATATATCGGGTTTTTTCATGATTTTCTCCTATTACTCTGCCATTTTTGCTCTGATTCTTTTAGCCTCGGCTACTCTTAGTTTTTTCTTTTTCCATGCCTTGATCTCGCTTTCATTCATACGGTAGATCATCAGGACCAGGAAGAGAAAATAGATGACTAAGGTTTGTATGCTGTTGTCTAAAGCCAGTTTGGAGAGACCGAGAGTTAAAATTTTAATTGACAATACAGCCATTAAAATACCGACTACAGAATTGCTGAAGCGTGCCATAGTCATACCAAGCATAACCGCAAACATATTACCCATAACCGTAGCACGGGAATCCATACCTAAAACCGGTGCCAGATTACCTTTAAAAACGGTGTCGAAGATTCCGGCGATGGCGACCAGACCGCCTGCTATGGTATAACAGATGATACAGTTAGAGAAAATATTAATTCCTGAGTTCATGGCAATTCTCTGATTTCCCTGAATTGCTTTGCGGTTATAGCCAAATGGTGACATCAGGAATAAATATCCCATTACCAAAGTTACCAGCAGCACTACAATGGATATAAAAGATACGTTTGATAAAACTGCCAGTTTACTGTTTCCGAATGTCTGCAGTCCTTTTGATCCAAATGCTGAGAATGAAATACATTCATAGATCAGGGCCATTCCCATACCAAGAATCATGGGAATAATTCTGGTTTTTACAAAAACCACACCAACCAGGAAACCGGCAATCACACCAAATAAGATACTGATCACTAACGTCCCGATTCCTCCCATTCCCAGCCTTAAAGCAATATTACCTCCAAATATTACCGCCAGAATCATCTGGGAGCCAAGTGAAAAATCCATTCTTCCAGCTGGCAGATTGCAGCTGAGAGCCAGTGCAATACAAAACAAAGAGGCGAAGGTTCGAGCCAGATTCTTCAAATCTGCCATATTATTAATAACGCCTGCTCCAGTAACCACCCGGGCGATGATTTCCATAATCAGATATATCCCTACCGGTACACAAAAGGAACAGATGGCATTTTTAATATTCAATCTAAGTGCGCTCTTATTCATGGCAGTCTCCTTTATTGGGTAAGCCCCAACATCTTTAAGCAATTATACAGCGTTAAATCACCTAATGTGTTGTGAATTTCCTCATTGGTAAGATTAGGGTTCGTCTTTTTAATCATCTTATCAATCATATCAGAATTAAATACATAAGTGGATTCATCCTGATCCATCTGTTCAATCTCTGCTAATTGCTGCGGGCCGTCACAACCCCAGTTTAATGCTTCGAATTTCATTGCCTTGCCATCTGGTTTGAGAACATCAGAATCACCTAACAGTCCATTCATCAATATTGCAAAGCCTTCGCCTGCAATTATCGTTGTTGACTTTACTACAGCAAAATCCAATGCCTTATTACCAGTACAGTCATCCGTATTCATTGCAGTATGTAAAGACTCGGATAATTCACCAACAGATGCTACCATAATGTTTTTGTTAAATGCCCGCTCTGCTTCATCAATAATTTGAGATAACTGTGTGTAAGTATTGCCGGCACCCATTACTACATCATACTTTCCGGTTAATAACGCTGCTGAAATACCCGTGATTACATCTTCGTTTTTCATTTCTCCCGGATACAGATAAACATCAATCCCTTTATCGTTTTCTGCCATTGTAGGTTCACCGGCAACGACCAGTTCATCAATTGACTTGGTAAATTTTAAATCATACACTTCCTCAACTGCTTCCATAATTGCGGTTGCATTGAGACGATGAGCCACATTATTTTTACAAGCCATCAGGGTCGGAATTAAAATGCCGTGTTTCTGGCCGTCACCAAGGAAATTTTCAGCTGCAATTTTCATCTGGGCCGCAGTTGATGACTGCTGCGAACCAAAACCACCGCAGAAATATTCCAATCCGTCAATGCTTGAGGTATTAGCTGTTCTTTGAACTGCATAATAGATACCCAGCTCCTGGCATTTATTTCCAGCCTGCTCCCAGTAAGTAGGTGCGAAACTGAGGATACCCTTGGCTCCGGAAATTTGCGCATTTTCAATAAAATTGAGTTCAGCCTCGGCCGAATCCAGTGCTTCCGAAACAATAAATTCTACATTGTATTTTGGAGCTACATAATTTTTAAGGTAATCAATCCGTTCCAGGTTTTCATTGGACATATCTCCAAAAGCCAGCCCGATTTTAAATGTTTCGTGGTCAGTAGCATGATCGTAGTTTGCAGCCTGAGTTGTGTTAGCGGCCGTACTTTCTCCCGCTGCTGTGCTGCCTGCCGCTGTAGTGGTTGGATCAGCCACAGCTTCTTTCGATGCGCTTTTGCATCCTGTCAGACCTGCAGCCATCATGGTAAATGCCATTGCAATTGCCAATACTCTTCTTTTCATTCTTCATTCCTCCTAAAATTGTTTTCTGGTTGGTAATACATCTGGTCTTTCGCTGTTTAAATACACTAACAAAAGGAATAAAATTCCCCGAATACCCTGGACGAGTGAGTTATCCACTCCCATCATCAGAAGCCCCTTGTTTAACACTACTACCGTTATTGCTCCCAACACACCTGCATAACATTTGGAACGGTCACCGCCAAAAATTGACATTCCCCCCAGCACGGTTGCCAGCATTACATCCATACCCATACTTCCGGCTGTAGATGTCGTAATCGTTCCTACACGGATAATCGTGTAAACGGCTGACAAGCCCACCCCGACTCCTGCAATCAGGAAACTTAAGCGGATATAAGTTGACTTTCTTAAGCCGCTCTGGGTGGCACAGTTTTCATTTCCGCCAATAAAGCGAATTGCTCTGCCAAATGGTGTGAAATTGTAAATCAAAATTGCCAGAACCAGATACAACAGCAGAGTCACCATCCGGAATGCGCTCTTTTCCAATGCCGAGCATATGGCAAAAGGTACAGCTAAATCTACAGCACCTACCAGAGATTCCTGTATTGCCTTATAAATCTGCATCATAACAATTGCAGCAGTGGTTGTTTTAATATGTAAGCTGACTGACAAAGTGGAATTCCATGCCATCAGTGCCAGACAGATGAAGAGTGTTACCAGAATCATAATTACTACATTTTCTGTTGCCAGATAGATTTTTCCGCCCACCGTTGCTGCCAGGGCAATAACCGCTCCGATAGAGATATCCAGATTGCCGGTGGTATAGATAAATGCAATACCAATGGTGGCTGTTGCGGTTATGAGTGCCTGATTAAAAATCCCGGTTATATTTGCTTTTGCAAAGAAGCGTCCTCCTGTGCCTAACCCAAACACAAGCAAAAGAAGAAATAAAATGGCAAAAGGAAACACTTCCAGGAAATAACGGTTTTCCTTTATTTTTGTTAATTGTTTCACTTGAATTTCCTCCCTTAAATCATGTAATTAATCAGGTCATGCTCATTTAAACCATCTTTGCGGTAAAATTCGCCGCTGACTGCACCATCCCGCATAAT
>JAEWPQ010000194.1 GCA_023460575.1 Bacillota bacterium | reverse complement strand
AAGATGTTCCTGAGATAAATGTACATGACGAGCTGATGTTTCAACGATAAAATTCATACTTATCTATTCTCCTGTTCTAATTGATCAATGCTTCTTCTTGATTCTCACTCTATTCTATGAGCATTCCCGAAAATTTTCAAGTGTTGCGACAAAATAATTTGCATTTTTTGCGAAACAATAGCATAATAAAGGTTAAAATAAAGAAAAAGGACGTTTTTTATGTTGAAAGAGAAAAAATTGTATGCTGTAGGAATTATCGCCGAATACAATCCGTTTCATAACGGTCACGCTTATCATATTAGAAAAGCGAAGGAGCTTGCCAATTCAGAGTATGCGGTGGTAGTCATGAGCGGGGATTTTGTACAACGTGGCTCTCCTGCCATATATGACAAATATACACGGACAGCCATGGCACTTTCCTGCGGCGCTGACTTAGTACTGGAGATTCCGTCCATTTTTGCTTCCAGCAGTGCGGAAGATTTTGCTTCCTGCGCAGTCGCATTATTAAATGGTCTTGGAGCAGTTGATTCCCTGTGCTTTGGCAGCGAAAGCGGGGATATGGAAAAACTTTCCGCTATTGCTACTATTCTCGCCAATGAACCGGCCATTTATTCAGAAGAGCTGCGCATTCAGCTGAAAAAAGGGGCTACCTTTCCGGAAGCAAGAAATACCGCTCTTGTTACCAGCGGGGCTGCCAGGGAAGAAGATGCCTCAATTCTGGCCTCTCCCAATAATATTTTAGGAATCGAATATTTAAAGGCCATTTACAGACAGAATGCCTCCTTAATTCCTCTGACCATTGCAAGGAACGGAAGTGACTATCACGATCCTCTGCTTACACCAGACCGTTTCTGCTCCGCAACCGGACTCAGAAAGGCTTTAAAGGAATCAGATAACCTTTCCAGAGAGGAAAATTCAATCTTCGATTATGTACCGGAACCGGTAAAATTAAAAATACTGGAAAGTAAACCTCTTTATTATGATGATTTCAATCTCCTTTTAAACGCTTCTCTGCTGCGTCTCTCCAGGGAAGGAATTCCATTTCAGAATTTCGCTGATGTTTCGGAAGAACTTGCAGCCAGAATAACAAAACAGATTCCTGATTATCATACTTTTGAAGAAAAAATCAATCAGTTAAAGACCAGGCAATACACCTATACAAGAATCAGCCGAGCTTTGCTTCATATTCTTCTGGGAACGACAAACCAGCTGACAGCAGCTGGCAGACAGGCAGGGTATGCTCCTTATGCCAGAATTCTGGGATTTAAAAAGTCTTCAGTTCCCCTTATGGGTGAAATAAAAAAGAGAGGGAGCATCCCTCTCATCGCAAAAACTGCCGGTGCAGAAACCGGTTTCACGGGAGCAGCAGCCTCTATGCTCCGTCATGATTTCTATTCTTCTCATATTTATCAGACTGTATTACAGGCAAAATATGATATAAAAGTCAAAAATGAATTCACACAATCCGTCGTCATATTATGACGGCGGATTGATGAATTCTCTGATGTTATCTTTATATAGAAGAAACCGGGATTTGGGAACCACAACCCCCTGCTTCCATAAATCAAGGAGTTCTTCAAAGGTTACAAGTTTCGCATCAACGACTTCCTCTGCCTGTAATTTTACATCTTCCATGGTAATATTCTGCCTGGTGATATAGGTATCAACAAACCGTTCTTTCTGGCGAATGCTGTGAATCAGTTTCAGATCCTTTTTCTCTGCATGAATTCCGGCTTCTTCCAAAAGTTCTCTTAATGCGCCTTCTTCGCTGGTCTCTCCTGTAAGAACAGAACCACCGGTACACTCCCACATTAAACCATAAGGCTTATCCGGATGCCGCCTTGTTAAAAGGATCAGATTCTTGTGATTTACGGTCCAGATATCAGCTACCAGATGATATTCCCCTTTGCCCAGCGGAACTCCCCGGACATGAGTCCTCCCGGTTGCCGCTCTGTTTTCATCGTAGATATCCCAAAGCTCCATAAGCCATTCCCCTGTCTGACGTGTCAACAGTAAAATTTAGAAGTTTGCTCCGTTCCAGCCCCAGTGCTCCACTTCCTCGTATTTTATATAGATCTTATCCTGTGAAATTCCTAACACTTCTTTGAAAATTCTGGAAATCTCTGCTGTCAGGTGGTCTAAATCCCGGTCAGAAGCACGTCCGAAGATTTTAACTTCTATAAAAGCAATCTTCGTATTGTTCTTTCCTTTAAAATAAAGAGAATAGTTGTCTTCAAAGCCAACCATCAGCCAGCTTTCTGACTTGCCTGGAATCAGGCTGATTGCCTGACCAAGTTTATCTTTTAAAATTTCCTTCTCTTCCTCTGATAACGCAACATTTACTTTGGAATTAATAAAAGGCATAACACCCCTCCTTAAATGATTACTCTCATCATACCATATATGACAGCAAATTTCACTTATTATTTTATTATAGTTTACTCTTTATAAAACAAATTATAAAGAGTCAGATTTCCGTGAAGAAATCCCATAATTTCATCAATTTCATTGCGATTATTTTTTATCTCACCCTGTTTTACTGCGCGGATTAATATATTCTTTGGTGTATGTTCCATATCAATGAATTCAAGAATCTGGGTTCTGTATCCCTGATTTTCCAAAATCTCTGCTCTCAGAGCATCTGTATACAGGGCAGCCATCCGTTCCTTAATCAGACCGTACTGCAAAACAGGAGCCATCAGACTGTTTTCTATCTGTTTATTGAGTTCATGCTGACAGCATGGTACTGACAGTATCACAGACGCTCCCCATGAAACCGCTTTGGCAAGAGCAAAATCAGTAGCTGTATCGCATGCATGAAGGGTAACAACCATATCCACCTGATTCACTCCCTCATAAGAAGCGATATCACCATGATAAAATTTCAGTTTCCCATATCCATAGCGTTCACTTAACCGGTTGCAGCTGTCAATTACTGTCTGCTTTAAATCAAGACCTATAATGCGAATGGAGTATCCCTTCTGGATATGAAGATAATAATACATGGCAAATGTTAAATAGGACTTTCCGCAGCCAAAATCAATAATTACATTTTCTCTGTCTTTATGAAGTCTTGGAAGTATGTCTTCAATATATTCCAGAAAGCGGTTAATCTGACGGAATTTGTCGTATCTGGATCTTATAATAGTTCCATTTTCCGTCATGACTCCCAAATCAACCAGGAAGGGTATGGGAGTTCCTTCTTTTAAGATATAATTTTTTTGCCTGTTGTGGTCCGTTACTGCAGGAATGGCCGTGATTTTTTGCGGGATACGCTTTATTTTTATGTCTGGAGTTCCCTTTTTACTGATTAGAATCCTTACCTGGCCTTTTGCGGATTCCAGTTCCAGCTGACGAAATGTTCCAGCCAGTAAATCCGCCGCATAATCTGCGCATTCTTCTTTTGACAGGTTTTTATGAAATGCCTGGTTCCCAATCAATTCCTCAGCCTGAAACAGCAGTAATTCTTTCTGTTTCAGAGGACGAATCTTCACTTTTGACATTCCCTGTTTTTCAACAGGATTGCTTATGATGATACGGATCAGAAATTCATCCAGAAACTCTCTGAGTGCTTCCGTCAGTTTTGTTTTTTCCATCTGTTCCATGGCTAATTCTTAAAGCTGTGAATCGGCGCAGGAATTCTTCCTCCGCGGTTTACAAATTTTTCACAGGAATACTGATTTACAGGCATAACAGGAGCGTATCCCAGGAGCCCCCCGAATTCCACTGTATCGCCAACAGACTTGCCGATTACCGGAATAATACGGACTGCTGTTGTTTTCTGATTTATCATACCGATTGCGGATTCATCGGCAATGATTCCGGATATTGTGGAAGCAGAAGTATCACCGGGAATGGCAATCATGTCCAGTCCAACGGAGCAGACACAGGTCATCGCTTCCAGCTTTTCAAGGTTTAATGCACCCATGGCAACTGCATCGATCATTCCCTGGTCTTCACTGACAGGAATAAAGGCACCGCTTAAACCGCCTACATAGGACGAAGCCATAACTCCTCCTTTTTTTACCTGATCATTAAGCAAAGCCAGCGCAGCTGTGGTACCCGGGGCACCTACGCGTTCCAGACCGATCTCTTCTAAAATCTCAGCCACACTGTCACCGACTGCAGGTGTGGGAGCCAGAGACAGATCTATGATACCAAATGGTATATTAAGCCTTTTCGAAGCCTCCTGGGCAACCAGCTGTCCTACACGGGTAATCTTAAATGCAGTTTTCTTAATGGTCTCGCAAAGAACTTCAAAGTCCTTTCCTCTTGCGGTCTCAATCGCCCGTTTTACCACACCAGGTCCGCTGACACCCACATTAATAATGGCATCTGCTTCTGTCACACCGTGGAAAGCACCTGCCATAAAGGGGTTATCGTCCGGCGCATTGCAGAAGATTACCAGTTTTGCACAGCCAAGAGAATCATTATCTTTGGTCTCCTCTGCTGTTTCCAGGACGATTTTACCCATAAGCGCAACTGCATCCATATTGATTCCTGTCTTTGTAGAACCAACATTCACGGAGCTGCAGACGCGGTCTGTGCATGCAAGAGCTTTTGGTATGGAGCAGATGAGATTTTTATCTGCAGTTGTCATTCCCTTGCTGACCAGTGCAGAATATCCGCCGATAAAATTAACGCCTACTTCCTTTGCCGCGCGGTCAAGCGTCTGGGCAATGGTAACAAAATCATCCGGTGTTTTGCATGCGGCAGCGCCTACCATTGCAATAGGGGTTAGGGAAATTCGTTTATTGACAATGGGAATTGCAAAATCTTTCTCAATCTCTCTTCCAACAGATACCAGATTTTTTGCAACAGTGGTAATCTTGTTGTAAATATTTTCATTCAATTTTTTTAAATCACTGTCGCAGCAGTCAAGAAGACTGATGCCCATGGTGATGGTACGAACATCCAGCAATTCCTGCTCGATCATCTTATTGGTCTCATTCACTTCAAACATATTCAACATATAGAAAACCCATCCTTTTCTTAAGCCTCACTGCGGTAATCAGATCCGATGCATTTTTGTAAAAATCTCTTCCCTCTGGCATTTTACTTTCACACCAATCTCGTCTCCAATTTGTTCCAGTTCATCCGCAAGCTCTCCAAAAGGCTTCGCCGCTTCGTTGATGTCAACAATCATCATCATATTAAAATATCCCTGTACAATTGTCTGGGAAATATCCAATATGTTTACCTGGTTGTTTGCCAGATAAGTACAAATCTTTGCAATAATCCCCACTGTGTCTTTGCCAACTACTGTAATAATCGTCTTATTCATCATGCATCTCCTCTTTATATAGTGATAATTTCCGACATCTGATCCCGTTTTGCAACGGCTATGGAAAAATCAGATGCCTTAAATGGATTATCTCC
>JAEWPQ010000193.1 GCA_023460575.1 Bacillota bacterium | reverse complement strand
GTGCAACTCCATTATATGGATTAAATCTGCCTGCATTTATTTCATTAAATGGAAGCCAGTAATCCACTATGTCACCGAAATTTTCAAACAATGTCTTAGCATACCGACAATAAAAATCTATTAATTTACGGTTTTTCCAACCACCATATTTTGTAACCAGATTGACAGGTACTGCATAATGAAGCATAGTTACCAATATTTTGATACCATATTTTTTACATTCCTCGAAAACGGCACGATAATATTTTAACCCCTCCTCGTTAGGCATCTCATCATCGCCATTGGGATAGATGCGAGCCCAACTTAAGGATAAACGATAAACCTTCATGCCCATTTCAGCAAACAATGCAATATCCTCTTTATAATGTGAATATTCCTCTGTTCCCCAACGAAACGGATAAATTCCTTTCTCTTTACAGGCTAAGGCAGCATTGAATTTTTGAGTATTCATCTGTTTATATTCCCAGCTATTTCTCTCTTGCCTCGATAGATTTACATTGCTAGGCCTGCAATCCTGGGTATCCAGTCCCTTTCCTCCCTGATCAAACCCACCTTCAACCTGAGATGCAGCTGTTGCACCACCCCATAAAAAATACTTTGGAAAGCCTTTCTTCATAATTTATTTCTTCCTCCTATTGTTATTAATGTAAATCTTATTTTATATGGATCCCTTTCTTTTCCGCTTCAATTGCTCTTGAATCCTTTTCAATATCTTCATCTATACCAAAGATGTAAGCGCATACCGAAGAAACAATAAAAGAAATCAATAAGCCGATCAGCATAACCGGTATTGTACCTGTATATGCCGGAAGTGAAATAATAGACGGCATTGCATAAGATACTGCTTTACCGCCCATCGCGGCAACAAATGCTCCAGATACTCCTCCGCCAATCATACAAGCATATAATGGCTTCCTAAAGCGAAAAGCGATACCGTAAAAAGCTGGTTCTGTAATACCGATAAAACCTGAGATAAATGCAGAAAAAGATGACGTTTTATTCTCCGCCTTACGTGCTTTAAGAAATACACCAAAACACATACCTGCTGCTGCCATTGTAGCTACACAGTTAACAGGACCGATTATATCGTAGCCCAATGTAGCAATATTGTTAATCATAACCGGAGCTACTGCCATATGCATACCAGTCAGGATAACAAACGGACGGGTCGAGCCAATAATAATACCTGCTAAGAGAGGCGAAAATCCAAATAACAAACTAAATAACTTTCCTAAGCCAAGACCAAAATAATACCCAAGAGGACCAATTACTATAATATTCAAAGGTGTCATAACAAGCAATACAACGATTGGCACAATGATCATTCGTAAATAAGTAACAGAATGCTGGTAAACCCATTTATAAATATAACTCATTATCCATACGGATAATAAAATCGGAACTACTGTGCTGGAATATTTCAGTAAACGTACACTAATTCCGAAAATCATAACATTGGTATCGGCACCGGCAATAATTGATGGATACAAGTAAATTCCTGCCATTAACATAGCAATTGCTTCATTTGTTTTGAATTTTTTTGCAGCCGTATTAGCCAGTAAGAACGGCAAGAAATAGAATGTTGCATCACCAGCGGCATTTAGCAATAAGTATATTCCTGATTCTCTTGATATTAATCCATAAGTGGCTATAAAAGTTAAAATACCTTTAATAATACCGGCTCCAGCAAAAGCTGGTATCAATGGTCCAAAGCATGAAGATAAAACATCAAAAATCACTCCCGGATTAAACTTTTTACTTTTTTTTACCGGCACATGATCTGCTTCGATTTCATCTGCTTTTTCTATACCTGTCATGTCGCAAATTACCTTATATACATCGCTAACAGTCTCACCAACAATGACCTGGAGCTGTCCGTTTTGTTTATTGACCCCCCATATTCCCTTTATTAACTTAATCCCTTCAATGTCAGCTATACTCTCATCTTTTAGATTAAAACGTAAACGGGTTGCACAATGAACGAGGAATGTAATGTTATCTTTACCACCTATTTTTTCAAGTACTTCAATAGCAATTTCTCTTGTATCGCCCATAAAATTCTACCTCTCCCTTAATAAAATGTAATATATAATGCTAACGATATTATGAAGCGCGCATCCATATTATCGTTACAATCCATAAAAAAACCAAAGTAAAAACAGTTCTTTCGTCTGTCTGTACTTTGGTTATGCCTGCAGTTAAGCAGTAACAATCCTATTTGCACATAATCGATTGATATGAAGCATCAAATAAAGTAATTCTTCTTCACTAATTTCCCATTTCATATTATCTTTTAGGTATTCATCAATTTCCAATATACAACTATATACATTGGGGTATTCTGATCTTATCAGATTATATAACCTATGATTATTGCTAACCAATTCGCAATCATTTTTATGTCTCATCATAAGATAATTCATATGGATAGTAAAACGCGAATATTCCATAGTATCTTTATTAAGTACAAATCCAAGTTTTCCTTCTATGATTTTAACAATATCATTTATAACTTTAATTGCATTTATTGTCTCATACATATCGTTCATGCCATTTTCAGCATTAATAAAGTGTAACGCTATGGAGGCTACTTCACTCTCTGGTAACCGGACTCCCAGTTCTTTTTCGATCAAATCAAGCGCTTTTTCACCAATCATCGTTTCTGTGGAGTAAAGATGCCTTATTTCCAAATTGAGAGGATTTCTGATGTCAATGTTATCCTTAAAACGGCGTATAGCAAACGCAATATGATCTGCCAGGGTAAATACAATATTGGGGTTTAGCTCTACTGATATTACTGCACTTCCCTTTTGAACTATTTTACTTGAAACGGTAAAAATTTTTTCATCTATACTTTCAAGTAATCCAATGTATTGTTGGCTAATTCTATAAAAGGTACGTTCGATCTTTGATAAATCATCCAGTTCATAGGGTATTTCCGGGAACCCTATACCTTTTCCCATAATTATTAATTCCGTATTATTACCATCCAGACCCAAAACTACATTATTATTAATTTTCTTAGTAATATGCATAAAAAAAAGTTACCTCCTTGTCAGACATAATGAGCAAAAGAATACTATACACTTTTACCCAATGGTCATGCCTGCAAAGCAGTAACAATCCATAATTTAACTATATAATAACGCTTCGCATATGACTTGTCAAGCAATTTTTAATATTTTTTTTTACTATTCAATATGTTTTTATACTTTTTTACCAAATAGCGTTAACTAAATAAAGCTATTTCATACTCCAATATAAGAAACACTTTTCCTTTGAAGATAATTATTTATTTTATTAATATCTTCTTGATGTAACATGGTATTTATCTGGATCGTATCAATCAGATAATCATGATTAATCGCAATTGTTGATATAATCAAATCCAAATCCGTGTTATTTTTAACCAGCTTATCAAGCTGATATAAGGGGTATATTCC
>JAEWPQ010000192.1 GCA_023460575.1 Bacillota bacterium | reverse complement strand
TGCGAAAAGGATTTGTAAAAAGGAGAAAAACTATGAGCCAGCGCAATTTAACTTTATTAACAGATCTCTATGAGTTAACCATGATGCAGGGTTACTTCAAAGAGAAAGATGCCAACGAGACCGTAATCTTCGATGCGTTTTACCGCAGTAATCCCGGCGGAAACGGTTATGCGATCTGCGCTGGTCTGGAACAGGTAATTGAATATATTAAAGAACTGGAATTTAACAGTGAGGATGTGGACTACTTAAGATCTACCGGACTGTTTGAGGAAGACTTTTTAGAATATCTGCTTCATTTTAAATTTTCAGGCGATATCTATGCCATTCCGGAAGGAACCGTCATATTTCCCCGGGAACCCCTGGTAAAAGTCATCGCTCCCATCATGGAAGCACAGTTAGTCGAGACGGCACTTCTCACCATCATTAACCATCAAAGCTTAATTGCTACAAAAACTGCCCGTGTGGTGTATGCCGCTGAGGGTGACGGGGTAATGGAGTTTGGTCTGCGCCGTGCTCAGGGTCCTGATGCAGGAATCTATGGTGCCCGTGCAGCCATGATTGGAGGCTGTGTGGGAACCTCCAATGTTCTGGCAGGAAAGATGTTTAACGTTCCGGTTAAGGGTACACATGCCCACAGCTGGATTATGAGCTTCCCTGATGAACTGACTGCATTCCGCAGCTATGCGAAGCTTTATCCAAAAGCCTGTATTCTGCTTGTAGATACGTATGATACGCTTAAATCTGGTGTTCCAAATGCCATTAAGGTATTCAAAGAGATGAAAGAAGCTAATATTCCTCTTACCAGCTACGGAATCCGGTTAGACAGCGGAGACCTTGCCTATCTTTCTAAAAAAGCCAAGAAAATGCTTACGGAAGCAGGCTTTCCTGATGCTATAATTTCTGCTTCCAACGACCTTGACGAAACGCTGATCAACAGCTTAAAGATCCAGGGTGCAACCATTAACTCATGGGGAGTGGGGACAAATTTAATTACTTCCAAGGATTGTCCTTCTTTTGGAGGAGTCTATAAACTGGCGGCTGTACTGGATCGTAAGACTGGTGAGTTTAATCCGAAAATAAAGCTTTCAGAAAATGCTGAGAAGATTACGAATCCGGGCAATAAAGCCATCAAACGTATTTACAGCAGAGAGACCGGCAAGATAATTGCTGATTTAATCTGTCTGGAGGGCGAAGTATATGATGAAAATCACTCTCTTCTCCTCTTTGATCCCATTGAAACCTGGAAAAAAACACACCTTGCCCCAAATACTTATACAATGAGGGATTTACTGATTCCTGTATTCCAGGGTGGCAAATGCGTCTATGAGTCTCCTGCCGTTATGGATATCCAGGCTTATTGTAAAAAAGAGCTTGATACGCTTTGGGATGAATCCAGGCGTCTTGTAAATCCTCATGAGGTCCACGTTGACTTATCAAAGCCGCTATGGAACATGAAAAACCAGCTGCTGGACAATTACCATTTTCAGGAATCCTGATTTTATTAAGACAAAAAAACGGTGGTCGTTTTAAAGACTGCCGTTTTCCTTTTTATTGTTCACATTCTGGTCACAATATTGTTACAAGCCGGACAAATTCTCTTCATAATTTACCGATATACTGAAATCATCAGAAAAAGATGTTGCCAACATACTTTGAGATAAGAATTTTTTTCATAATTGCCGGTATTCCTCGTAAGGGATACCGGCTCCTCCCTTTTTTAGGGGTATTTATTTTTATTTTACATCTGCTTCTTTACTACAGAATAATCGTCGCCATATTTAAAGTGAGGACAGCTTTGATGGGAATCACTTAAAAAACGCATCATCTCATCCTCGTCCAAATTTATTATACACTCATAATATTCATAGTCTTCATTGTATTGATAATACATACAATATTCACAACTGCTTTTCTTTGCCATCATTTTTCTCCTTTATCTGTCATTCCCCGTTTCCATATCAGTTCCAAAGTCCTCTTTAACAGTTTTACAACCGTTTCATCCAGTAACCAGGCTACAGCCAGAGAAATTAATAATGTCAGCGCCGTCAGGCAGAGGATTTTGGGAACATAAAAATGTCTGATCCAGGTTTTTTCTATTATTACAGCGGATAACTGTCCCAATACCAGATAATGGATTAAATACACGGAGTAACTGTGTCTGCTGATAAAACCACATAATTTTGTTATCAAAGGAATTGATACGTTTCCATAAAACTCAAAAAACAGAAAGATAGATGAAGCCATGGCTATCACAGTAGGAGCCAGATCATGAATTCCTGGTGTAAAGGAAGGCGTAAAACACTTCTGAAACATTGTCAGTACAAATCCAGCGAGACCTGCTGCTGCAAAAGGAAGGTATCTGCTGTTGTGATATAAGCGCTTTAAGGAATAGCCCAGCACAAAGTAAATCAGCCAGCCTTTAAATATCATGTACTGAAAAGACTCTTCCGCTAAAAGCCCAAGAGGACGCAGATAGACTAAAAGGCTTTGAATGATAAGAATCATCGCCAGAAAAATCTTTAACTCATAGTTGTTCATGGCACGGAGCATCCGTGCTAAAAAGGGTGCACATAGATACAATGCAAGTATCACATACATAAACCACATATGGGGAGCCATAGGTGTAGTTTCCGTCAGCCATCCCAAAAACCAGGCTTTCATATGCTCAAAGACAGTGAGTTTTTCCTGCCCCAGATATACGTTATAGTAGAAATAATAGATCCCTGTATAGAATCCAAATGGGACGACAATGGTGCGAAACCTGTTCTTATAAAATGCCAGTACGTTCTCTGTTCCATGATCAAGAATAAACAAACCGCTGAGCATAAAATAAATACCTACAAAGGACAAAAGCACAGGCATGAAAGCAGCGGAAAAGAACCACTGTTTGTCATTGGCTGCTTCAGCCGGAATGGAATGCACCATAATAATTGCAATAACTGCAATTACCCGCAGATAATCATACTGTATTTCCCGATTTTTCCGTTCCATACGTCACCTCCAGCCTACGTTTTTTCTATTGCAAAGTATAACATAAAAAATCTGCTTTTGACAATTTTTTTATTTTTACAAAAAAAACAGTAGACAAATGAGATTACCTGTGATATTATAATGAAGCTGTCAGAGATGACAGGCAACGGCCTATTGGTCAAGCGGTTAAGACACCGCCCTCTCACGGCGGAAACCCGGGTTCGATTCCCGGATAGGTCATAGTAAAAAGCTGAGTTTTCAATAGAAAACTCAGCTTTTTATTTTTTATCATTTCTCTTTACAAAAAAACATGGGAAGGACATTTTTATACGTCTCATACCCATGTTTTCTATGATTAAGCAAGTGCCTTTCCAAGTTCAATACACTGGGCTGCTCCATCTTCGTCAGGCTCATTGTTGCAGATCACGCTGTCATGAACCAATACGGCACCCAGGGATTTCACAGAATCTTCCCAATTACGCATCCATTCACCGTCTCCCCAGCCATAAGAACCAAATAAAGCGGTCTTCTTTCCATTCAGTTTGGATTCGCAGCTCTTAAACATCGGCTCAAATTCGCCATCCTCTAATTCTTCACTTCCCATGGAAGGGCAGCCAAAGGAAACAGCATCGTATTCATCCATCTGATCTGCACTAAAATCAGAAGCTGTAAACAGAGCTGCATCTGCACCTGCAGCCTTAGCACCTTCCAGCACCTTATTTGCCATAGCTTCCGTATTACCGGTTCCGCTCCAATATACAACTGCGACTTTACTCATCTTATCCTACCTCTTTCTTTCCTTTTATTTGCTTAAGCAGCTACTGTAAGCTGCCAGACGGTCCTTCCGTTTCTCCAGAGCCGTGAATATATGGTCCTGCATTTTTGATATCTGGCAAACGTTTTCACCGCTTCACATTCATTGCAATAAACTTTCCAGCAGCCTAAGCACTTACAGTTTTTTCCTGAGTTGCGGATAAATCCAATTACGTCTCCAAGTGGATATCCCAGAAATAGCCCGATTTCATGAGGGAAACCTTCCTCCTCTTTCAGTCGGATTTTTAATCTGGCCAGAGCAAGATCCACATCCATGGTTTCATAACCGTAATTTTTTAAAAATCTGCTTACTCCCGGCCGGTTTAAATCCTTCATTAAATGAGACTTTCGATATACATAAATCAAAGCCTTATTCCCGTGTCTGTATAATTCAATCAATGATATTCCTTTTTCTCCCAGCTGCAGGTTTAAATATTCCAGCTGGCGGTTCAGTTCCTCTTTCGATGTAAAGGAATGATTAAACAGATTTGCGGTTTTCAAAGAAGCCAGGGTTGGGGAACAATATTCAATTAAATGCCTTTCCAGTAACATATCCATACCTCCATCTTGAAATTTGCTTCCCACTTATCATTTAAAAACTGTAACCGCCCGTTTTTATGGCGCACAGGTTAGCTTTAACTAACAACTATATAAATACCATAATTTCAGCTGTCAGGCAATACCGTTTTTGCTTAATGGGAATTTTTCTACTATATGATAGTATCTGCAGAGAGGATTGTGTTACTGTACCAATTTCTGTCATAATTTCTTCATTGTTTTCATACTATTTTTAGATCCTGGTCAAAATTCCTTCACATTTACCATGTATGATATTATCATAAACATGAAAGATCCCACAGAGTGGTCAGAGCGCTTTCATACATATGTTTTCTAAGTCGGCAGAGTTGTTCTGAAAAGCTTCTTTGCCGGCTCAACCTAAAAAATGTGAATAAAATTTGTCAATATTGCATTCCTGAATCCAGGGATTTCATATATATATATTCTAAAGAGGGAGCTACAGCCGGTAATGGTCTGCAGCTTCCTCTTTATTATGGTCTTACACTATTTTACAAGATATCCGCCATCTACCGGAATGGCAGTTCCGTTTAAATAATCGGAAGCGGAAGATGCAAGGAAGAGTACCGGTCCCTTTAAATCTTCCGGCGTTCCCCATCTGCCGGCTGGTATTCTTACGGTACATTCATCTTTTCTGGACTGAGTCATATTTGCACACATCTCAGTATCCATATAGCCGGGGCAGATGCAGTTGATGTTGATTCCCCGCCCTGCACAGTCTACTGCAAGACTCTTGGTCAGCTGGGAAACTGCGCCTTTTGTCGCGGTATACGCAGGTACGGTGGTGCCACCAAACCATGTAACCATGGAACCGATGGTGATGATCTTACCTCCTGTTGACTGGGTAAGCATAACCTTTAACGCTTTCTGAATCATGATAAATACGTGGTTTAAATTAATATCCACTACCAGATCCCACTCTTCCATGGGGAATTCCTCAGGCAGATGTCTTCTTTGAATTCCGGCTGCCGGAATCAGCACATCAAGCTTTCCTTCTAAAAGTTCCATGGACTCATCAAAGATCCGGCTTATATCCTCGCGGTCTGCCAGATTCCCCGCTACGCCGTAGGCTTCATAGCCTTTATCCTGATATTCCTTTACCACCTGTTTCAGTTTTTCTTCCTGTACATCAATCAGCACAACTTTACAGCCCGCTTCCAAAAGCCCCTCTGCCATTCCTCTGGATAACCCCTGAGCACCTCCTGTTACAATACAATGCTTTCCTGTTACATCAAATTTGTTTGATATCATGTCTGTTCCTCCCTGCTAATCAAATAATATTACTGTCTTTTTTACTGCCGGATCCGGATTTTCCATATTCTTAAATACCTTTTCAATTTCACTGAATTTTACAAAGGTCGTGGCGAGACCTTCTAACTGGTATTTCCCCTCTGCCATGTTCTTTGCTACAGGCTGAAACTGATAGGCGCTCATTCTGCTTCCTATAATATCAAGTTCCCGCTTGTTAATATCGGCCTGACTGAAACTTTCCGGTTTATCTGAAAATCCCATGGGAATCACTCTGCCTGCATTGCATACGATTCCCGGCTGTAAGAGGAGCGTGAGACTTCCCGGGAAGCAAGCGGAATCAAATGCAGCCGTACATCCGTGTCCGCCGGTAATCTGAGATATTCTTCCGGCAATGTTTTCTGTTTTGCTGTTAATGGTTTCATCTGCTCCAAAGGTTTTTGCCCGTTTTAAAGACTCATCGTCAATATCACAGCAGATCACCTTTGCGCCGATCACCTTGCATGCCTGAAGAATAATGGTTCCAATGGTTCCGGTTCCAAGGATAAATACCGTATCATCAGGCTGAATTCTGCCCCGTTTGGTGCAGTGGGCCCCAATGGCAATTGGCTCGATTAAGGCAGCGTCTTTCCATGGAATGGAATCTTCTATTTTATATACATCATCTTCAGGTGCTGTAAAATACTCTCTCCAGCCTCCGTCAGTACCGCTTCCTCTCACCAGCACATGCTCGCACACCTCTTCTCTTCCATGGGTGCACTGAAAGCATTCGCCGCAAGTGATGATTAAATCTACTACTATGTGGTCTCCCACTTTGACATTTGTAACATTTTTACCTGTTTTTGCCACAATTCCGGCATTTTCATGACCAGGTACCAGAGGATACGTAGAGCAGGGATTCTCTCCTCTATAGATATGTAAATCGCTTCCGCATACACCGGCTGATTTCATCTGTATTAATACTTCATTGTCTCCCGGCTCAGGTATGGGAATTTCACGTATCTCATAGTGAAACGGACTGGTAATTACACAAGACTTCATTGTTATTTCCTCCATGTTTCTTCTACTATTAATTAAGGGGTCTGAAGCGCTCCATCCCTGCGCCTGGTCTGAGTCCAGGTGACAACGGTACTTTCGCATGGATATTTTGCGGCTTCTTTTTCATTGATATCAACTCCAAGACCTGGCTTGTCATTGGCATACACATAACCGTTACTAAATTCCGGAAGTCCGGGGAATACCTCTAAAAGTGCTCCTCTTGGACCTTTTAAATCCTGAATGACAAAATTAGGCGGTTCGATTCCCGACCACTCCTGTACACCGAAATTCGGTGCGGAAAGATCTAAATGAATATTGGCTGCATGGGCAATGGGTGACATGTCTCCAGGTCCGTGCCATGCTGTTCTTACACCATACTGCTCTGCAAAAATCTGAAGCTTTCTGGCCGGAGTGATGCCCCCGATCTGACTTAAATGAACCCGGATAAAGTCAATAAGGTGTTCCGCAATGATCTGCTTCCATTCCACAGCATTATTAAACAGTTCTCCCTCTGCAATGGGAATACTTGTCTGCTCCCGCAAATTTCTAAGCCAGGGAAGCTGTTCAATGGGAACCGGATCCTCAAGGAAAAACAAGTCATAAGGTTCTAATGCCCTTGCCAGCTTAATGGCATCTACCGGAGCGATCCGTTCATGAACATCGTGAACCAGATTCATATCGTATCCGATCCGGTTTCTGATATCCTCAAAAAGCTTGACCGTATTCTGGATATATTCCCTGGAATCAAGATACACACCGCTTAGTGCGCCCTTTGGAGCTGTAGCCGGAACGGTTCCATAGCTGTCTCCTCCATAACCGCCGCACTGGCACCGGATATTGGTAATACCCATTTCCTTAAAACGCAGGATATTATCACAGACTTCCTCAGCATCCCTTCCGTCTGCATGACGGTAAACCGGAATACCCTCCCTGCATTTTCCTCCAAACAGCTGGTATACGGGCATGCCTGCCATCTTTCCTTTAATATCCCACAATGCCATATCCACTCCGGAAATTGCATTATTCTCAATTGGCCCGTTTCTCCAATATCCGTTCTGGTGCATGAGCTGCCAGATATCTTCGATCCGGTCCACCTCTCTGCCTGTGAGAAGGGGCTTTAAATATTCCTCCACTACCGTCTTTACTGCCAGATGGCGGTAAGCAAATGTGGCACAGCCAAGCCCGTAAAGTCCCGGCTGGTTGGTTATCACCTTTACAACCACCAGATTAATTCCTTCCGGTGCCGTGAGTATTACCTGAATGTCACTGATTTTTGTATCCATCATGTCCTCCCTGCTTCCATCTCTCTGGCTTTTTCTCTTGATTCTTCATAAAAATGGCAGGCTGCAAAATGGCCCGGTTCCACTTCTTTTAAATCCGGCTTCTGGGTTTTACAGATATCTCTGCATAAAAAGCACCTGGGCGCAAATCTGCAGCCTTCTCCCGGATTAATAGGACTTGGCACATCTCCGGTCAGTACAATCCTGCTTGTTTTCTCTTTAAAATTAATTTTGGGAACTGCTGACAGTAAGGCAATGGTATAGGGGTGACGCGCATTGGCAAATATCTCGTCTGTCTGCGCCATCTCTATGATCTGCCCTAAATACATCACTGCCACTTTCTGTGAGATATGCCTTACCACGCTTAAATCATGAGAAATAAACAGGAAGGATAAATTCATTTTTTTCTGCAGATCCATCAGAAGATTAATGATTGTGGCCTGAATTGACACATCCAGAGAGGATACCGGTTCATCACAGACCATAAATTCCGGTCCTAAGGATAATGCTCTGGCGATCCCAACCAGCTGACGCTTTCCGCCATCCAGCTCATGAGGATATTTATCCAGTACGTATTTTTCCAGTCCGCAAAGCTCAATGATTTCTTCAATCCGCTCCCGCCGTTCATTTCCTGAACAGAGGTTATGGATCCGGTAGGACTCCTCCATTATGCTTTGTATGGTTTTTTTTGGGTTTAAAGAGGAATAGGGATCCTGGAAAATAATCTGGATTTTCTTTCTGAAGTCCATGCTTTCATTGCCCTTGGAGTCCAGAACACTGCTTCCTTTATAAAGGACCTCTCCGTCTGTTGCTTTATGAAGTCTCATGATCACATTTCCCACTGTGGATTTTCCGCAGCCGGATTCCCCCACCAGTCCCAGAGTTTCTCCTGGCATGACGGAAAAACTGATACCGTCAACCGCATGAAGGATTCCTTTGTTTTTTACTTTAAAATGCTTCTTTAAATTCCGGACTTCAATGACCGGAAGATTCTGCTTCTCCATTAATTTGCTTCCTCCCTTTCAAAGCAGGCCACCAGATGACCCGTACCATATTCCTGCAGCCGCGGCACTTCCTTCCTGCAGCGGTCTGTACAGGATGTACAGCGGGGATGGAATTTACAGCCGGAAGGCAGTAAACAGGCATTGGCCACATTTCCCGGAATGAAAGCCAGACGGTTTCTTGGACCGCTTAAGTTTGGAATGGCACCTAAAAGCCCTTTTGTATACCAATGCCCTGGGTTTGTAAAGACTTCTTCCACAGTGCCGTATTCGATGATGGTTCCTGCATAAATGACCGCAACTTTCTGGCAAAGCTCTGCAATAATACCCAGGTTATGGGTGATCATTAACAGGGAGCTGGAACGCTTCCTCTGAAGCTCCTTCATCAGCTCTAAAATCTGTGCCTGAATGGTCACATCAAGAGCTGTGGTAGGCTCATCGGCAATTAAAAGCTCCGGATTACAGGCAAGAGCTGCTGCAATTCCTACTCTCTGTCTCATACCGCCGGAGAACTGATGGGGGAAATCATCTAAGCGGTATTTTGCAATGCCTACCAGTTCTAAAAGTTCCTGCGCTTTTTTTGCAGCCTCCTTTTTACTTAGCTTTTCATGCTTTCTGATTACCATGGAAATCTGTTCTCCAACGGTAAATAACGGGTTTAATGAGCTTAGGGGATTCTGGAATATCATGGATATTTTATTTCCTCTCATCTCCTCTAAGCTTTTATTACTCATATCCAGAACCGATTTCCCATCAAAAAGTATGGAACCTCCGGTTATGTTGCCCACTTCTCTTGGAAGAAGTTTTAAGGCAGATAAGGCAATGGTTGTCTTACCGGCTCCCGTCTCTCCTACAAGGCCCAGCGCTTCTCCCCGCTCAATGGTTAAATTAATCCCGTTAAGCGCCTTAGCAGTCGCCCGCCCGGTTTTATATTCTACATGCAAATCTTTTATTTCCAACAATGGTGCCATGTTGTCGCCTCCAGCCTTAATCTTTGTTTTTGGGATCCAGAATGTCGCGTACTCCGTCACCAAGGAAGTTAAATGCCAGTACAATGATCATTAACGTCACTCCTGGAACGACTACCGTCCAGGGGGCAGTGGCGATATATTCTCTGCCATCTGCGATCATGGAACCCAGAGACGGATTGGGAAGGGGAACCCCCATGCCCAGGAAGCTTAAATTTGCCTCCGTCAGAATGACAAATCCGATCTGCTGGCTCATTAAGATAATGAGCGGAGTAAGCACGCAGGGAAGGACCTGGGTTATAAGTATCCTGGCATTGGAAGCGCCAAGTACTCTTGATGCCTGGATAAATTCGCTGCTGCGGATTCCCATTACGCTTCCCCGCACCACCCTCGTGTATGAGGTCCAGCCCACAATGGCAAGAACCAGTAAAAGATTGGGTACGCTGTTGCCGAAAATTGCCATTACGGTAATTGCCAGAACCATGGTAGGAATAGAGAGCTGTATATCACAGATACGCATAATAACGTTATCGATGGTGCCTCCGAAAAATCCTGCAATTGCTCCCAGTGCAGTTCCGATTAAAGCAGGAATCAGCACCCCTGCTGCTGCTATTAATAAAGAAATACGGCAGCCGGTAACCAGCCTTGTAAAAATATCCTGTCCAAGGGCATCTGTGCCCAGTATGTATCCGTTTATTCCATTTCCCAGGAATTCCGGTGAAATCAGACGTTTCCGTAAATCCGACTGTATGGGATCATGAACCACAAACAGCGGAGAAGTGAAGGCTGCAAGAGTGACAAAAACAGCTATAACCAGCCCGATAACAAAGAACTTCGACTTTTTCATTCTTCGAAGCAATTCACTTTTTTTCATGTTGTTTCCTCCCTAATTCAGGCTCATGCGCGGATCAACAGCCACATAGATGATATCCACCAGTATATTGATGATTACGAACAGGGAAGCCGTTACAAGCAGAATGGACTGAATCAGAGGAAAATCCCTCATGTTAATGGCTTTTACAGTCAGACTTCCAAGTCCCGGCCAGCCAAATACCTGTTCCACAATAATGGCCCCTGCAAGAAGCTGTCCGATCTGCATTCCGATGATGGTAATGGTGGGAAGCAGAGCATTTTTTAAAGCATATCTGGTATAGATCTTAAAATTACCGATTCCTCTAGCCTTTGTCGCTGTGATGTAATCTTCTTCCAGAACCTCATACATTCCGGAACGAAGCATTCTTGTGACTAAAGCGGCAAGGGGAAGTCCAAGGGTTAGCGCCGGAAGAATCAGATTCCGGAAGGAACCATACCCCTGGGTGGGAAGCACTCCCATAAAAACACCGAAAAACAATATAAAGAGCAGCCCCAGCCATACCTGGGACATGGACATTCCTAAAAGAGCAAATACCATGGAGAAAAAATCGATTGCTGACCCCTTCTTGATTCCTGATATAATTCCCATGGGAAAGCTGACTAAGATTGACACGATTACTGCGGCAAATGTAAGTAAACCAGTTGCCGGAAGACGTCCGAATATCAGTTCCCCGCAAGAACGGTTAAAAAAAATAGATGTACCCAGATTCCCGTGGAGAACATCTCCGATGTAAATTAAGTATTGCTGGATAAGCGGCTTATTCAGTCCCATTTTGGCTTCTACGGCTGCGATCTGTTCCACTGTGGCATTATCCGGCAGCATAAGAGCTGCCGGATTGCCCGGGGCGAGACGCATAAGGCCAAAGGCTACAATGGATACGCCAAAAAGCACGATAACCGCTGACAGCAGTCTTTTTACCATAAACTGCATGAAATTCTGCATTTCATTACCCCCTGGTTATAGATTAATTTTTCATGACTCTTGAAAGGTCAATAATGGTATCGTTGTAAAGTTTGACTCCGTTCAGCTTATTGGAATAAGCATTGATGGTATCCAGATTGATGAAGTAGCACATACGGCCTCCATCCTCCATCATAAGTGTAAACGCCTGCTTTAAAAGTTCATCCTGTTTGCTTCTGTCAATGGTTTGTCTGGCTTCTGTTAACAGAGAAGTGATCTCAGGATTCTCAAGCTGGGTATTACAGGAATCGGACAGCCAGTGTGTAATCATATGTCTCCATGGAGATCCGTTATTGTAAAATACATTGGAGAATGCAATATCATAATCTCCGGCAGAGCGCTTGGTTACAAAAGTAGCGCCTTCCATGATCTCCAGCTTTACATTAAATCCTGCTTCCGTCATCATGGACATCACCGCCTGAAGGACCTCTTTTGTACGCGGTACTTTTCCGTCAATCGCCATAAAGTAGATTTCTTCTCCTTTATAGCTGCTTTCTTTCAGAAGCTTCTTTGCAAGCTCGGGATCATACTGATTGTACTTACTTTCCAGATCCTTATCATATCCTGTAACACCTTCCATTACAGGCCAGAAAGCAGGAGAACCGGAGCCCAGAATGCTCTCTACGATCAGCTTCCGGTCTATGGCATGGGTCAGGGCGAGACGCACATTTTTATCCGCAAAAGGTTTTCCCTGTCCGCACTGAAGAGCCATCCAGCTGATGGTTGTACCAGGCTTAGAATCCACTGTGACTCCATCAGTTCCAGAAAGTACATCCACCTGATCCGGAGGAATATTGGAAATCAAATCAAATTCGCCGGTTCTCATGCTGGATACACGGGTGGTATCCTCAGAGATTGGCTTGTAAATGATCTTATCCACATTGGATTTCTGATCGCCCCAATCCCAGTAATCATCGTTTCTTACGAATACAGCCTCATTACCTGGATCCCAGCTGACAAATTTCCATGGACCTGTACCAGGGCTTGTCTTAAACATATCCTCTCCCTGCTCTGCCAGAGCCTTAGCCGGAAGCATAGGCATATAGGTAAGCTGGTTGAGCATATCTCCAATTGGCTTCTTACAGTGTACAACAGCTGTATATTCGTCTGCTGCTTCCACGGAATCAATATCAGACCAGAGAAAGTTCATATTTAAGGTATTGTTAAACGCACCTCTTTCCAGAGTAGCCTTTACACAATCCGCATTAAAATCTTCTCCATTATGGAATTTAACTCCCTGTCTTAATTTGAAGGTCCAGTCCAGACCGTCATCGGAAACGTTCCATTCTGTAGCGAGACCCGGTTCATAATTCCCCGCGTGGTCCGTGCGCACCAGCATATCGTAAATCAAAAGCTGAATACTGTAAAACGGAACAACCGGCTGTCCCATGGGATCCCATGTATATACATCCTCAGACATAGAAAACGTTACAACATTTTCTCCGCCTCCTTTTTTACCGGCAGCGTTTTCCGTACCGCCTGCCGCTTTCGTTCCCGGGGTACTGCTATTAGCGCCGCCCCCGCAGCCTGACAGCATGCCAATCCCCAGGACAGCCGCCAGCAAACAGCAAATAATTCTTTTTCTCATAATGTTCTTTCCCTTTCTCCTAACAAATTAACATCAAACCGAGCTCGTTTTATGTATCCTGAGTATAGCCCACCGGTATGCAGGCTGTAAATATCCCATTCTTCCACTGAGTTCCATTAATTGCCTTGAAAAGATAATATTTGTTAATAGAACAAAATTTATCAAAAGAATCACTTCTTTCAGCACTTGTTATCAATCTTCAAATCTTATATACTTATTTTTGTAACATTTACATAATTTTTTTACCTGGGAGGGGCCATAATTCATGAATCATAATTTAAAAGACATCTTACGAAAATTCCAGAACAAAAAACTTCTGACACAGCTCTTCACTGTGATGGTGGCTTTCAGTGGGATTTTAATGACAGTGGTTTCCATGGTAGTCAACCATCAGACTACGGCCACCTTTCTAAAAAATAATAACCTAATTTACACCAATACCCTGGATGTATCCATAAAGACACTGGATACTTTGTTTTCCGGATTTCATAACTCCCTGACTCATATTACATATGATGCAAGCATTGTGGACTCTGTGGTGACTCCGAAGCCTTTAGACTCTGTGGCCAATTACCAGGTATGGTCTGTTCTAAACGGTTACTGTCAGGAAACGGAAGGAATGGAAGAAATTTATCTCTACATCAGAGAAACCAGCCAGATTCTTACTTCTACCTATGAAAAGTGCTCTCTGGATTTTTTCCGTGAAAGGGATCTGGTGAACAGGCACTTTGCCTCCCGCCCTTCCACGGTTCTGCTTAAAAGCGGGCGCACAACCTCCATTGAGATTTATAAGGGCAGAGTCTATATGGTGAGGGACTTTCCCCTAAATGGTAAAAAGGGACTGGGAACGCTGTTTATGAAGATGAAATCTTCAGTCCTTTATGATGCATTGGAAGCTGCCCAGACATCCTACAGCCATCTCCTGGCCTATGACAATGACTTTAATCCTCTTTTTCCCGGCATGCTGGATTACGGTAAAGTGCCCGAAGGATTCATTGAGACGATACCAGGCTATATAAAAGAGGGTAAAAATACCGTATATTCAGAAAATCAGCATTATTATTTCTGTCAGTCAAATCAGACCGGAATTAATCTGGTTCTGCTGGTAGATGACATGGCTTTCATGCCCTCCTCACGAATGGTGCTGATGAATTCTCTTCCTTATTTTGCCCTTATTTTGATTTTAAGCACTCTTTTATCGGTGTGTGTCCTTTACTTAAGCTATATGCCTGTGCAGAAACTAAAGAAAATGGTCTCTTCAGAGGATAGCGGAGGAAACAGTGCTGACGGGAAAAATGAATGGGATTATCTGACGGAAAGCTTTTTAAAGATATCCAACCATAAATATCAGCTGGATTACATTTTAAGCAATATGATTCCAAAAATATCAAAGGAGTTTTATTTTGATCTCCTAAATGGAAAGCCTATGGACATCCCTTATATCCAAAACATACTTACAAATATAAGCAGTCCCTTAAATACAGAAAATCCCTGTAAAGTGATCACATTAACATTCCGGGATTTTGTTGAACCAATGTTAAGACACCAGTTCGCAGACAGTTTAAATCAGATTCTTCGGCGGGATTCTGACGGTATCTGCAGATATGTACTGCAGCAGATTGACGATTCCCTTTATGCTGTCATTATCCAGTTCGATGCAGACCTTGGATATAGCAAAATAACGGATTTCGAAATTAAGCTGGAACAATCCTTCTTTCAATCCACAGATGACCGCAGAAACGGAGTATTGTTGGAAATTGGTCCAAAATGCAGTTCCATTCAAAATGTGTCTTTTTCCTATCAGGAAAGCCTGGAAAGACTTGCCAGACAGAAATACCCGTCCCAAAACGCGGAGGAGATATCTGTGAGTACAGAGGAAGATTCAGTGAAGTTCAACTACCACTTCTTCCAGCTGCAAATGAAATGCATTTCCGCTTTAATTATGAAAGGGGATACTGATTCAGCTTTAAAAAAGGCTCTCCATATCTGCCACACCTTACCTCATGACGGTAATCCCGAGGAAATCTGCAGAGCTTATGAATATTACCGCCTTGCGTTTTTAAACACACTTGCCTCCTACCGCATCACGGATTCCGATGAAAAAGAATATGCATTTCTCTTCGATCCGGAGCCTTATTCCGATAAATGCGCGGGCAGTCCCATCTGTATGCAGGAATTTATGGTGCCGTTTTGTACGGCTGCTGTGAATTTACTGTCGGAAAAATATTTAAAACAGCAGCATAAGTATTTAATCCGGGCAAAACGCTGCATCGAAGAGAATTACGCAGACCCAAACCTTTCGTTGAATCTGCTGGCGGACCAGTGCAAAACCACCACCAGCTATTTAAGCAGGCTTTTTAAAGAGAGCTTTGGTATCAATTTTGTGGATTATTTAAACCAGTACCGGATAGAGAAAGCAAAGGAACTGCTTTTGTCTACCGGTAAGCCGATAAAAGAGGTTGCTTCCACTACAGGCTTTAATTCCCAACAGAACTTCATCCGGGTATTTAAAAAGCATACAGGAACCACTCCCGGACAATTTAAATCTGAAAAGGTTAATTCAAACTGAACAGCCAAAGACATGCAGGAGAAGTATTCATTAATCTGCATGTCTTTTCCATATACAGCTTTCACTCTTTTCCTGCAGGGACATATTATATATAAGAAATACGTATTTCTAATCAGACGCAGAGGGGGCGTTTTCATGGCTAACTATAAACCGATTGTCAAAACAATTACACTGGCTTCCGCTGATTCAGGAATTCTTCTTCCTGTTAAGCTGTCAACAACTAGCTGGGGACTGCTTTTAACCAGAGGTACCGCAGTCTTTAGCAATACTATCTTACGAAGCGGCGCTGTTGCTGTCTGGGAGAGTACAAATCCTACAACTGCTACACCAGACGGATTAACATTTACAGATGCAAATGCTGTTTACGGCATTACCACCAGAGCTGGTGTACAGCTGAGATTTAAATTTTACGCTCAGTAAACACTCCGGAGGTGTTCATTTTTTTGGACACCTCCTACTTAGGAGGCGATAATATGTCATCTAAATTATGTTTCACCGGCTGCCAGCTGATCTGCTCCGAAATCATAACTGCAGATGTGACTTTGTCCTGTGAATCATTTCTGGTTATCACAGGAACGGTGTACAGCCCGGGTGGAATCCCATTACCAAATGCAGCAGTAGAGGTCCGCATCCTGGATGCTTCTGACCCCTCCCATTTTATCCGGATGGGTGTGACCTTCTCTCTTTCTGACGGTACCTACGGATTTACTTTGCCCAAAATCAGGGGCAGACAATATCAGCTGCTTGCCTACTCACCTTTATAGGTAAAAGCTTAGCCAAACCTTCTTCTGGAGGAAACCATGAAAAAAATAAAAACTTCTGACGGATACCAGGTGTGCCGTATCAAAAAAGAAGGGACATATGAGTATCTTGCAGACCATATACATTATGAAGACGAAATCCATAAGCTTATGGATACACTGGAGGGAATCAGATTTGATTCCCTGATATTTCTGTTCGGCATTGATACAGGCGCTTATTTAAATCAATTTAAAAAATGTATTTGCGCCAGAAACATGGTCATTATTTTTGAACCAAACCGTTCCGTCTTTAAACAGTTTCCTGCATATTCAGACGATAACATCCACCTGGTCTTTTATAACGAAGAACTGATAAAACAGATATTTGATGAGACTATTACCTATAAAAATATCAATAATATCTATTTTCATGCATTTGGAAACTACGAAAGAATTTACAAAAAAGAATACGACCGGCTGATTGAACATCTGGACTGGACGATTATGAATGCCGCTTCCCAGGTCCATTTAGCAAAACGGTTTAAAAATATATTTATTAAAAATATGATTGCAAACATGAAAATCATAGAAGAAACCACTCCCATTCACCGGTATATTAAAACCAACACGGATGTCCCTGCAATTATAGTATCCGGCGGATCATCACTGGATCAGAATTTAAAGGATATGCTAAAGTACAAAGACAAACTGAAGAATTACTTTATTATTACAGGAAGCAGAACAGTGAACGCTCTTGTTAAAAACGGGATCATGCCTGATATGATTGTATCTGTTGACCCGGTTGATGCCAATTATGAAATGATGAAAGACCATTTGGATTTAAATGTGCCTCTGGCCTTTTATGAATATAGCAACCGTTATCTTATGAAAGATTATAAGGGAGAAAAAATATTTATCTCTCTCCTGTTTTCCCATACCATTAAGGGGATGGAGCACTTAAAAGCGGTGTACTGCGGAGGATCGGTATCACACGCATGCATAGACATTGCAAATTTGCTAGGCTGCTCTCCTATTCTCCTGGCCGGACAGGATTTTGCACACACAAATAATAAGCATCACGCAGACAGCGCACTGTTTCCCTATGACAGCAGTGTCAAGTATGACACTCAGATATTGATTAAAGATATCCACGGCAGACCGACGGCAACTTCCATTACTCTGGATTCCTTCCGAAGAAATCTGGAGTATTATATCAGCCGTTATAAAGACCAGTCCCGCGTCCGTTTTATAAACTGTTCCTATGGAGCAGAGATAAAAGGTGCTCCTCACCAGGAACTGGGGGAAATACTGGAAAAAGGTAACTGCACAGGCAAAAAAAATGCCTGTGTGCCAGATCATGAACTGATACTGGACCCGGAGGAGACGATTGGTACCATTCTGGAATTTCTCAATGAATCTCTGTTACGAACAAGTGAAGGACTGGAATTGTGTCAAATCATTATTTCTGAAAATAAGACAAAATCTCTTGTGGAAGTTGAGGAAGATGATATTGACCTTCAGAGAATCCTGTATATTCTGCAGATTGTAAATAATTTTGAGAACCACCCCCTGAGCCACTATTTAGGAGGATATGTTACTGAATTTCTCTATGAAATGAAAGAAAGAAACGATCAAATGTCCGCAAAGGATTATGACAAACTGACCTCCGATCTGCAATACCAGGCAGCTTTTTTCATGGAGTATTTAGAACGGCTTTATAAAATACTTACAGAGGTAAGAGATACCATTGGTTCAACGGTATCAGAATTCTATCCATCGCATATAGTTTAGTAAATCCAATGGGAATTTGAGGAATTGAAAATGGACGGCGAAAATAAATTTGAAGCAATCAAGAGCAACTACAAGGAAATGAAAGTGTCCAAAATAATCGTAAACGGAAAAGAACAGGCTGGAAATATTATAAGTGCTGAGGATACAAAGGATACCCAGCAATTGAATGTGACTATTTATACCCAGAACGATTAAGGAAAAAAGGAAAGGGGCGTTACTGAAACCATGAACTGTAATAAGAAAGCCTCATTTACAATAAGAGGTTCCAAGCTTCTGCCCTGCAGCAAAAAGCATATTAATTTTCATCTTGGCCCAATGAATTATCAAATCATAAAAGGGACTGTTTACCGCCCTGATCACACCCCTTGCAGCAAAGCTGTCGTTCAGATTACACAAGTGGACATGGTAACTCACGAAATAACGCCTCTTGGCTATGTAATTACAGATAAGGCAGGACGCTATGTATTTTCACTAAAGGCACTGCCTGATATGAAATATGAGCTTTCGATCTTCGCCCCCTTAATTACCGGTAAAGAGGAGGAGCGTTTATGAGCAGCTATGCGGAACTTATGATCGGACCAGCAGACTTTAATAACCAGGATATAGCCCAGGCTGATATCACTCTGGAATCATCTTTCGAGATTCTGCTCACCGGTACTGTTTTTAATTCCCGCCGTGAAGCTGTAGAGGGTGCCGTCGTCATGATTACAGCAGCGTCCCCCTGTGGAGAAAAAGACCTTGGATATGTTATAACCAATCAGTTTGGAGATTTTGCCATTGTAGCAGAAAAAGATTCTGAGATCGATTACCGGTTCGATATCTATGAACCGGTTCTTACCAGTTAGGTTAAGGTGAAAACATGTCACATGCAATCATAAAAGGAACGGTCAGCTGCAGGAGCTGCGGCCCTGTGGGAGGAGCTGTTATTATTCTGGAACGAATAGACAGCGTATTGAACGAAGAATTGAACGAAGAGCACTTAAAAAGCGTTTATCTGGACTATACCCAGACAAACAGGTGTGGAGAATTCTGTTTTCCCGTCTCTGACACTACCGCAACTTATCGAATAAAAGTTTTTGATAATCATCATGAAGGGGGCAGATCATGAAAAAGGTATTGGTCACGGGAGCTGACGGCTTTATCGGAAGCCATCTGACAGAGGAGCTTGTCAGGCGCGGATATCAGGTAAGAGCATTTGTCTATTATAACTCTTTTGGTACCTTTGGCTGGCTTGATACTCTTCCGGAACATATAAAGAACGAAATCGAAATACAATGCGGAGACATCAGAGACCCAAATGGGGTAAGAACTTCTGTCGCCGGGGTAGATTCCATTTTTCACTTAGCAGCACTGATTGCCATTCCATACAGTTATGTTTCTCCCGATTCTTATGTTGATACCAATGTGAAAGGAACTTTAAATATCCTACAGGCTGCAAGAGCCTTAGAAACAGACAAAGTATTAATTACCTCCACTTCAGAAGTCTACGGCAGTGCCGACTACGTTCCCATTGATGAATCCCATCCGTTTAAAGCCCAGTCCCCATATTCTGCCACAAAAATAGGCGCAGACCGCCTTGCAGAATCATTTTACAGAAGTTTTTCTCTTCCTGTTGCGATTGTCCGGCCGTTTAATACCTATGGTCCAAGGCAGTCAGCAAGGGCAATCATTCCCACTATAATCAGTCAGCTTCTGGCGGGAAAGGAAGACATCCATCTGGGAAGCCTCACCCCTACCAGAGATTTTAATTATGTAAAAGACACCGTCAATGGCTTTATTGAAATCGAAGCGTCTGAACATACCGTAGGCGAGGAAATTAATATTGCCAGCGGAACGGAAATTTCTATCGGCGAACTTGCTTTTGAGCTGATCCGGCAGATCAATCCAAAAGCAGAAATCATTTGCGAAAACGAAAGACTGCGTCCGGAAAAAAGTGAAGTGACAAGACTTCTTGGATCAAATGAAAAGCTGAAAGCACTCACTTCATGGAAGCCTCAATATTCGTTAACACAGGGGCTTAAGGAAACCATTCTCTGGATGGAAAACAATTTAAAACACTATCGGACAGACCAGTATAATATTTAACGAAAACAGCAGGAGGCGCCCCATGATTCCCCTATCTGTGCCTGTTCTAAAAGGCAATGAAAGAAAATATGCTGATGAAGCAATTTCAAACGGCTGGGTCTCTGCTTCGGGCAGTTTTGTGACCAGATTTGAGAATGAAATGGCTGATTATTTAAAGGTGGAAAAAACGGCTGCGGTTCAAAGCGGCACGGCTGCTATCCACCTGTCTTTGCTTCTTTCTGGTGTAAAACCAGGTGTGGAAGTGATCGTTCCTTCCCTGACTTTTATTGCAGCGGTGAATCCAGTGAAATATCTGGGTGCAGAACCTGTTTTCATGGATTGTGACGATTCCCTGAATATCGACTGCATAAAACTGGAAGATTTTTTAAAAAAGGAATGTACGAAGAGTACTCTGGGCCTTAGAAATAACAAATCAAAACGTATTATCAGGGCAATCATAGCGGTTCATATCTTTGGAAACATGGCAGATATGGAAACCCTTGTGCGGCTGGCTGATGAGTATGGCTTAAAGCTGATTGAAGATGCTACGGAAGCGCTTGGAACGAGTTATAAAGACGGGTTCTATCAGGGGAAATTTGCGGGTACCATGGGTGATTTCGGAGCCTATTCCTTTAACGGCAATAAAATCATCACAACCGGCGGCGGTGGAATGGTGACTGCAAAAAAAACTGCAGACGTGGAAAAATGCACCTATCTGGCTGCCCAGGCAAAGGATGATCCTCTTGTCTATGTCCACAATCACATTGGTTACAATTACCGGATGACCAATGTGCAGGCTGCTCTGGGAGTGGGGCAGTTAGAATGTCTGGAAGATTATATCCGCATCAAGATACAAAATTATAATTATTACAGGGAAGGGCTGAAGACAATCCAGGACGCCGCACTTATGCCCTTTAACGAAAAAGCCAGGAATAACCACTGGTTCTACTCTCTTCTTTTAAGAAACAAAACCTTAAAAAGAGATTCTCTTATCAGACAGCTGAAAGAGGCAGGAATCGAGACCAGACCCATCTGGAAATTGAACCACACCCAGACCATGTATCAGAACTGCCAGACCTATTTTATAGAAAAAGCGCCCTTCTATCAAAGCCGCATTATAAACCTGCCCTGCAGCGTTAACTTAACTGAGGCAGACATGGATTTTGTGATAGAAGCTTTAAAGAAAAGCTGACATATGGAAGGAGGGATTGGCATGGACGTAGAAAAATTCTTTGTTGCACCGGACCTTCCAATCAGAGATGCAATCCGTCAGCTGGATGAGACTGCAAAAAAAATACTGTTGGTTGTAAATGAAGGAAAGCTGGCAGGAGTCATTACAGACGGAGATATCCGTCGATGGATTCTGCAAAATAAAGATCTGGCAATGCCGGTACGCCATATTATGAACCACTCCCCCATTGTCGTGAAAGAGGGAGAAGTCTCTGAAGCATTGAAAATAATGAAGGAAAAGAAGATTGAAGGTCTTCCGATCATAAATGATGACGGCCAGGTCCTTGATATTGTCTTCTGGAATGAGCTGCAGCCGGATAAAAAACGGGTTTTAAGAAAAAAGAAAACTCCGGTAGTGATCATGGCAGGCGGGAAAGGTTCCAGGCTTTACCCTTATACAAAGATCATACCAAAACCGTTAATTCCCATTGGAGATACCCCGATTGTAGAACGGATCATGAATCAGATGATCTCCTATGGATTCACAGAGTTCTATGTAACTGTCAATTACAGAAAAGAACTGATTAAAGCATATTTTAACGGCGACCTGCGCTATGACCTTCACTTCGTTGATGAGAAGGAACCGCTTGGAACAGCAGGCTCCCTGACTCTTTTAAAAGACCAGATCACGGGAAGCTTTTTTGTCAGTAACTGCGACATCCTGGTAGATGTAAATTATGCAAAACTTCTCCTTTACCATAAAAAGAACAGGAATCAGATTACGGTTGTGACAGCCATGAAAAATTACGAGATCCCATACGGTGTCATCTCCTTAGATGAAAATGGCTGTATTCACTCCATAAATGAGAAACCAAAGTATGAATTTCTGGTCAGTACAGGGCTTTATGTTCTGGAGAAAGATATATTAAAGAATATTCCCTTTGATTCGCCGTTTGATATGCCTGACTTAATCCGCCTGTGCATGAAAAATGGAGAAAAAGTGGGTGCATACCCGGTTATGGACAGCACATGGCTTGATATGGGAGAGTTCAGTGAAATGAGAAAGATGGCTGAAAGAATGAAACTATGAAAAAAAAGCTGATCCTCCTGGGAGGAGGCGGTCATGCAGAAAGTGTGATTGATACGATTCATTCAAAAGAGGAATTTAAGATCATTGGAATCCTTGACAGCAGTAAAAGCCGGGGCATAACTGTCTCCGGCATCATGGTGCTTGGGTCTGACGAGCTGCTTTACGATATTTACCGGAGAGGTATTAAGTATGCCGCAATTGCAATCGGAAGCGTTGGAAAGCCTCAGGCAAGAATCCGTCTTTTTGAGGAATGTAAAGCCATCGGTTTTCTACTGCCGTGCATCATAGATAAAAGTTCTGCATTATCCGGTAATCTTCATATGGGGGATGGGATCTTTATCGGAAGAGGAACTGCCATAGGTCCGGGCGTCACTCTGGGAGACGGCTGCATTATTAACAGCGGTTCGGTCGTGGAACATGACTGTGTTATCGGCAGTTTTGCTCACACAGCCCCCGGCTGCATTCTCTGCGGAAATGTAAAAATCGGAAATAATACCCATATCGGTGCAGGAAGCACTGTGATCCAGAACAGAACCATTGGAAATAATTCCATGATCGGAGCAGGGAGCCTGGTTCTGTCTGATATTGATTCAAACAGGCTGGCTTATGGAAGCCCTGCAAGGGAGGTAGGTCGTTATGAATAAGATTATGATAATAGCCGAAGCAGGGGTAAATCATAATGGAGATTTAGACATTGCCAGGCAGTTAGTTGATGCTGCATGGGTCGCAGGCGCAGATGCGGTCAAATTCCAGACCTTTCGTGCAAAGCTGCTGGCTGCCCCCAGCGCGAAAAAGGCAGAATATCAGTTTCAGAATACAGGAAATAATAACTCCCAATACGAGATGTTAAAGGATCTGGAATTGTCCTGGAACGATTTTAAGGTCCTCTCTCAGTACTGCGCCTTCCGGGGGATTCAGTTTCTCTCCTCTCCCTTTGATGAAGAAAGCATGGAGTATTTAGACAGTCTGGGGATGGAGATAATTAAGATCCCTTCAGGTGAAATTACAAACTACTGCTACTTAAAAAAGGCCGCCTCATTAAAAAAGCCAATTATCCTGTCCACAGGAATGTCCTCTCCGGAAGAAATCAGAGAAGCACTGAGTCTTCTTGATACAGAGGGACAGGATATTACTCTTTTGCACTGCTCCAGTATTTACCCCGCTCCTCTGGAGGCTGTTAATTTAAATGCTATGATTACCATAAGAGAAGCATTTCATAAAAAGACAGGGTATTCAGACCATACTGCCGGAATCGAGGTGGCTGTGGCTGCTGCTGCCCTTGGAGCCTGCGTCATTGAAAAGCATATGACTCTTGATAAAACCATGCCGGGGCCGGATCACCGGATGAGCCTGGAGCCGGATGAGTTCAAGCAAATGGCGGACAATATAAGAAATATAGAAAAGGCTATGGGGAGCGGGATAAAAGCTCCTGCAGAAGAAGAACTTAAAAATCGGGATCACGTAAGAAAGTTTCTGGTAGCTGCAAGAGATATTCAAACAGGGGAACCATTTACCATGGAAAATCTCTGTGCCAAACGCTGCTCTCCCGGAATATCTCCCATGAAGCTTCCCCAGATACTTGGCACCTGCGCAGACAGAGATTATCGAAAGGATGATAAAATAGTGGAATGATAAAACTATGTGTGGTAACGGGCAGCCGGGCGGAATACGGGCTTCTGCTTCCATTAATCCGAAGTATTATGGAAGACCATGACTTTAAACTCCAGCTTCTGGTCACAGGAACTCATCTGGATACCAGGTTCGGACTTGATTACCGGGAGATGAAACAGGATGGAATTGCAATTGATGAAACTGTAGAAATGAATCTGGCCAGCGATTCTTCCTATGGTATCTGTAAATCCATGGGTTTGGAATTGATCGGTATCTCCGGTGCTTTTGAACGGTTAAAGCCGGATATGATACTGCTTCTTGGAGACCGGTATGAGATTTTTACAGCAGCTAGCGCTGCGGTTATCTGTAAGATCCCAATTGCCCACATACATGGAGGAGAACTGACCCAGGGGGCCTACGATGATTGTATGCGTCATGGAATCACAAAAATGAGTTATCTCCATTTTACAAGCACTGCGGAATACAGAAAACGGGTGATACAGCTTGGCGAACCGCCTGACAGGGTTTTTTACGTTGGTGCACTGGGCATTGAACAGCTTAAAGGACTCACTCTTCTGACAAAAGAGCAGCTGGAGAGGTCTTTAAATATCGCTCTGCCACCCCCTCTTTCCCTGGTCACATACCACCCGGCGACTCTGGAGCCTGTCAGTGCTGCGGATCAGTTTCAGCCACTTTTAGATGCTCTGGATTCATTTCCGGGGCTATTTACGGTATTTACCGGAAGCAACTCCGATACAGGCGGAAATCAGGTCAATGATATGGCAATCTCCTATGCAAGGCAGCATCCGGAGCGGGCAGTATACGTTTCTTCTTTAGGCTCTCTTCGCTATTTAAGCCTGATGAGCTTAAGCAGGCTTGTAATCGGCAACTCTTCCAGCGGAATCCTGGAAGCTCCCTCTTTCCATGTGCCCACAGTGGATATTGGAATCCGTCAAAAAGGCAGAATAAAGCCAGATTCTGTCATCAGCTGCCAAGCTTCCTCTGAAAGCATTCGGATTGCAATCTCCCAGGCAATAAATCTGAATATGAAACACCACATATCCCATAATCCCTATGATTGTCCGGGTACCAGCAAAAAAATCCTCAGTTGTATAAAAAAGGCGTTTGAAAAGGGCATACATTTAGAAAAAGAATTCTATGACATTGATTGGAGACTGTAATGGTTCAGAATAAAAGGTTTCTTGCAATTATACCGGCCAGAAGCGGATCAAAGGGAATCAGGGATAAAAACATAAAAGATATAAATGGGAAACCACTAATGGAATATACCATTGACGCCTGTAAAAAAGCAGGGCTTTTCGATGATATCGTAGTGTCTACAGATTCAAAACTTTATCAGGAGATAGCGGTAGGAATTGGTGCCGCTGTTCCATTTTTAAGACCGCCCTGCTTATCCGGTGATGAAGCAGCCTCCGGTGATGTGATCCTTCACGCACTTAGTGAAATGAAAAGGCTTGGGAAAGAATATGACTAATTTATGCTGCTTCAGCCTACGTCCCCTCTCAGAAACGAAGAACATATCAGGGAAAGTGTGAAGCTTCTGTTTGAGAAGCAGGCAGATTCTGTGATCAGTGTCTGTCCTTACGATTGTATGTGTTATCTGTCTGTTGCATTTACTGAAACTGGTGAAATGAAAGTGCCGGACTCTTTAAAAGAACAAATAAGGAGACAGG
>JAEWPQ010000191.1 GCA_023460575.1 Bacillota bacterium | reverse complement strand
ATGTCTACTTCTCATGCCCAATTTTCGAATTTTTCATTACTTTTCTACTCATCTGGATAATATTCGCTTTTCAAAGTTCATTTTGCCAGCTACGCTGGCATGATTCCTCAAGATTCCGAGAGATCATATTATTGTAAATTTGAGTAGTACCCCGTTGTTTTTCAATTAATAGAATATCATTTGATAGCGATTATCGCAGTGAAATATCTTATCGAATAATTGTAATTTCATAATATATACACTGCTTAAAAAGCATTATTATTACTATATACGTTAACCCAATTTCCAATAATATTAGGATCGGGCTTCCCATCTATTTCGCTGAAGAACTTACTATAACTTGGATATGCCATGGATATCTGCTCATGGAGTCCGTTCTTAAAACGGATTCCGTCTTTTACCAGTAAATCTCTCCGATTTACCAGTTGTGACAACGTCCATTCGTTATCTTTTGGCTTTGCAGCCTGACTTAACAACCGACACCATCATATGTTCTATGGGGCATACGCTATTCTATGCCGGAATTGCCTGGACAAATGGCAAAGCAAACCCAGACAGGCGCCGCTATCACAGAGCCTCTGTCTGTGCAAAATGTAACAACAAGTGCACAGTCGGCAAACAACGCATGTATCTTTTAAAGCTGACGAAATCCGAAAATATACTGACTTCTACAGCAAATGTGGGACGGGTCGTATAACGCGCAGGAAAGCTCGTCGTTTTATACCGCTTGATGTGCCGAAACAAGAAGCTATCATTTTGAGATATTACCCTAATCAGCGGAAACTTCGTATCAGAAATCAGATAGTAGAGCATCCCTATGGTACAGTCAAACGCTGTAACGACGGTTACTATTTCCTCGTCAAAGGAAAGGTTAAAGCCACCGCTGAATTAACGTTGTCATTTTTAGGATATAACATGAAGCGGGCGGTAAACCTCCTCGGAACTCAACGATTATTGGAACTAATTAACGCCTGAACAAGGCGTTTTTTGTTGTATAAGCGTCAATAGTTAAATATTTACAGCATCGACACAGTATTCGTCTTGATTTTCTCTGTAGTTTTCGGACAGTCTGCAAGTTATTTCTGGATTTAATTTCGGGAGAAGGAACGATAGAAAAAAAGAACAGAAAAGGGAGCTACAGAAAGAGTATTTTTTACCCCCTGTAACCCCCGGTAGCCCCAGTTTACCATAGAACCAATTTCCTGTAAATCCCATGGTTCACCATGAACCATAGGGTAGACGGTCTGGCTAAGTTTCTGGTGGAACAAAATCAATATACCACTTTCAGTATGCCCTGTGTCGCAAGATATTGCCCCTGTGTGACCTTTAAAACCGATGGTAGAACATTTATGCCATTCAGGCGATAAAAAGCCTTGTTGGACAAATCTGAAAAATATAGGGTTTCCCCTTTGCACCTGATAACTGTTTGGATTGCTATTACCTCCTGTTCGTCTTCCGGTTGCTTTTTTAGAAAAATGTCGCATATAGACCAGTTTTTCTTATCTCTCAAGTCGCACAATCGCAACCATTTTAAATTCCTGAACTATAAGATTCTCACCCTATTTTGCTCTAAAAGCAGGGATGAACCATGGGGTCGAAAATGATGATATCTACAGTGAAAAACGTCTACATGGAGAAAAAGAAGGTAAGTACTCATAAAAGCCAGGATTGGATAGGCTTTAACGGACGCCAAAGACAATTAACCGGGTCCCGGAAGGAATTAGTTACATGGAGATCAGGACGGAAAAGACAGAAAAAGGAGAACCCACCCTTCACAAGATTTTTGTGAATGAGCTGGTGAAAGAGGTTATTCGGGAACTGGAAGAATTTACAGAAAAATTAAGAGCGCAAAGCGGAATGACGGAGCTGTTTATATCTCAGGGAAAATCAGGAGAAAAGGCTGCGGTCTGCAAAGCGGATCGATTCACTTCGAGAAGACTTACCCCATTTATCAAGAGATGGAATATCAGAGATAACCAGGGGAATCTGTACCCCTTAAGATCTCACCAGTTCTTCCGTGCTACGTTTGTAAAGAAGCTGATCCTGCAAAAAATACCGATCGCATATGTAATGAAACAGTATTCCCATGTATCCATTGAAATGACATGGCACTATCTTACCCTGCGGGAGGAAGAGGTCAGGGAGATATATTCTCAGATGATTCTGAGTCCGGAGGCAAGAATCGCCGGCATAAAAGCAGATGTCATTAAGGGGAAACTTGATGCCATGTTCAAGGGAAAAACAGAACGTGAGGTTGACAGCATTATCCGAAACCTGTCTGGTACGATGAGCTTTCAGCCCCTGCCAAACGGTATGTGCCTATATGATTACCGGAGGGGTAACTGCACCGATGGTGACGGCTGTTTTTTCTACAACTGCCCCAACTATGTAACAGAGGTTAGTTTCCTCCCAATCCTCCGAAAGGAGTTAAATGTTATGGAAAAGGAAATGGAACGATCCCGTATGCTGGGAATGGAAAGACAGTGGCAGCGTCAGTATGTCAAATACAGCTATCTAAAACCATTGGTATCAAGTTTGGAGGAACAGGCAAGTGAAAAAGAATAAAAATAAAAATATAGATGGTCTGCTGGAACATTCCAGTACAAAGAATAAAGAAACCATTGACAAAGTCAATCAGGCCATTGATAAGCTGAAACGTTCAAAAACGAGGAAAATCAATTTCCAGACTGTGGCGCAGCGGCAGGTGTATCCAAAGCAACCCTATACAATAATGATGAGCTTAAGGAACGCATTATGAGCCTGCGAAGTATAAACAAAGCCTCTCCAACTGCTGCCCGTGCATTAATGAAAGATGGGCTGGAAGCAGAAAGAGAAAGGGTGAGGAAACTCAATGATGAAGTTCAGCGTCTCAGGGAAGACAAAAAGAAACTGATTATTCAACTGTTAGAACTGGAGACCTTGACAGATGAGAACCAAAAACTGAGAGAGTCACTAAAGAAACTGCAAGCAAAAGATGCTATTTTATGAGATTAGTCGTCTTAGACGCTCAAAATGACTAACAGGTGAGAAGAATAGCAAAACAATAGGCATTTACGTATTAGACAGTTTTTCATGGGTGATAAATGATGCAGGTTAAAGAGCCGGGGTCAAAAACCTCCCCTGCTCGGATTACATCAGCCCGCAATGCGGGCTGAGAGGACTTTTTCATCGGGGTCGGATTCTTGCCATTGGGGTCGGATTCTTGCCATTGGGGTCGCATTTGCACGGAATGCCCATTTATGCAAAAGAGTAACGGGGTTATGAACGACTCCAGTAAAATAGTACCAATTAATCAGGAAAGCAGGAAGCCCATAAACCTGATTGATTTAATTTCCCAAATCTCCAAAGGTTCATTATTATTCTCTTCCAAGGTGTTTTACCTGATAGGCGAAGAATTATTTTCACTTTTATACTTCTCTACATAATTATTTATACCAGAAAAAAGTACACCACGCATAACTTCTTTATAATCACTATAAATCCCCTCTTTTTCAATTATAATATCAAACATATCTTTTAATTTTCCATCTATTATAACTGTAATACCTTCAACTTGTTCTCCCGTTTTTTCATTTTCAAACTTCTCTGATATAATGCTTAATTTATTATCACTCATGTATTAGATGCTCCTTTTTCAAGGGTTTTAAGGTGTCTGTGTAAGTTCACCTTTAAAATATCACCAATTTATTCTCGCCAATAAATACTATTAACCTTTAGAATTTCTTCGCTGTATTTTCACCAACAAATACAAGTATTTTTAGTGATTTTTGGTATCAACTTTCTGCAACTTTTTCAGTACTGTATGGTGTAAAAGGAGGAAAGCACTATGACCGAAGAAGATTTATTGGATATTTTCATTCAGGAATCCATAAATATGCTAATTTTTTCTTTATCAGCATAGATAAGTCCTATGAATATTTAAATGATTAAATTCCAACTAACATCATACCATTTACTCAAATAGTTAAATTAGAAGTGCTACAAACCTTTGATAAATAAGACTTTATAGCACTTTTTAAAACTGTGATATAAATAATTATTCTTTTGCTAATTCTTTTAGGCTTTTGTAATTGACGTCAGATATAGCTATACCTGTTATAAATTCAGAAATATATGTTTCAATATCAGTAAAATCATAAAAATCGTCATCCTGGTAGACTTTTTGAACATTGCTAAATGCCATCTTAAACATTTTCTTACTTTCCTCAACATTTGACTCAGCCAATAAAATATGCCCTAATGCTTTATTAGGATAAACAAATTTATCATACAAATTAATAGACTTTACTAATATTAATTTTTCATTCTTAATATCCTTATTAAAACGGTAATATAAGGACTGTAAATAATAAACAATAGACATTTTTTTAATGTCATTACTATTGATATTACATAATCTTTCAAATAATTCCTCTTCAATAAAACCAAAGCTGTGCCATTTAATTCCCGTTTCTAATATTAATGCATCTAAGTTATTTGAAGAAATTTTATAAACTTCGGCAATGCATTTTAATGCACTTTCATAATCTTCCAGCGGAAATTGTAGCTCTGTTAAACAGAGCTTAAACCATAATTGAATATTTTGCTTGTTTTTGTCTAAATCCTTTTTAATAATACTTTCAACTGTAAGAACATCATCTTGATCAATTGCCTGTCTTAAATCCATAGCTTGTCTCCTTTAATAATAAATTGTATTTCCCATATCTCTTACTGACCATCCCTTAAACATATCAAAACTAATAATTTCCCCATCTTTTATATATATTTTTATTTCTGCTTCCATTCCATTTATATGTGTTTTTATTTGAGTTGGTCCATCTTTTATTAGTCCCTTTCCATCCATTTCTTTTAAAGTATTAAATCCTTTATTTAAAATATCATCTTCACTTACACCCAAATCCGCTATTCCAGATTTTAAGTGTTTTTTAGAAAATACATGTTCTTTAACTGTATCTTTTAAAGCCGTTTCATCAACACCGTTAAATATTCCTTTACCCGCCCCCTCAATAGCCTCTCCTGTCTTCCCAGCATTACCAGCCTCTTCAACCCCAACAACTTCAGTTTTATTAATAGATACCCCAGTCTTACTCTTTGCAGCTTGTCCAACTTCATCAGTCAATAATTCTTCTGATCCTATCTCACCCTTTAGAAACTTACGTATTTTATCTATTAGTTCTTCGAATGATTTTCCATAGTTTTCCAATCTCCCAATTGTTGCCACACCCTCTGTAGCCTTTACCCCTTCATTAATCTCTTGAACTATTTTCTCCCCTTCTGCCAAACCTTTTTCCGCTTCTCCTGACTTTTGTAACACTTCCGGAACCTCTGCCCCTTTTCCTAGTGCACTTAATGCCATAAATGAAATTATTTCAAAATCCAGCCTTCCTTTAAATTTTGCTCTATCTTCCGGACTTCCATGTATGATTTTGTCATTTACATATTCACTTACTTCCTTAAAAATTGCAGGTACATATTTCTCAGGTTCTTTATAGATATTTACAATTCCCTCTGCCGTTCCACATGGATTTATTGCCAGACTTACTAATCCATCTATCATTCCCCCTGCACCTTCGATCAATAATCCTCTATCATATGCACCTATTTCAGAAGCCATATTGGGATTCTCTATTAGCTTTTTAACTGTTCCTATACTGGTGTCTGATATCACTCCACTATTTATGCCTGGTTTCAAGACTATAAGAGCAGAATTTATGGCTCTATACATGGGGTTATTCAGAGGTGTCCGGTTTCCATTCTTCTGATAATCACTACAATTCGTAAAGGCTCCAAAATTATCCGAAATAAACGGTATATTTTCATTATAAATCTGATTGCCTGATATTTCGATGTAACTATTCAGCTTTTGTTTGAATTTTTCATATAAATCTACTTTCCAGTTTATGATTGGATATTCTTCCACTACCGCTTTTCTAAGGTTAATCAGAAAACTCATTGTTTCAATTTGAGGATTATATACACCTGGATATTTATGTAAACCAGCAGTTGTCCAAAATAAAAGCGCTCCCTTTCCAGTTGTTCCTTTTACTAAATCTGTTAAAAAAATTTTATTTTCCTCTTGGATTTTTTTTAAGATTCTCCGATTCTTTTCACAATTCAACTTTTCAACTTTTCTTACTTCAATACAGGATCTATTCACAGTTTCCTTTATTTTAGTTTTAATAGAATTCGTTGACTTGCTCATATCTGACTTAGCTTCACGGATTATCTTGACTTTTTTCATTTCAGTCTGAACTGTCTTAGGAACAGCCGCTACTGCTTTTAACACAGTACTTCCAGCTTTTTTTACTTTTGCAGGTACCGCTGCTGCTGCTTTTCCAATCAGTTTCCCTGCCATACTACTTTGAAAGTTTTTTTCTGCTGTCTTTGCAGACTTCTTTAGACTATTTCCTACTGCTTCTGCCGCATGTACCACCTTTGGTACCGTTGCTCTGGCCATTCTCTTCAGCTTTTCAATCACACTACCACCTCCTATATTTTACACTGTGATGTGGATTTGTTCAAGCTGATCCCTGCTTAACGTTGCATCTTCAAGCTGCTTTCTGGTAAATCTGCTCCTATACAAAGAAGTCTCCTGAAAATCACATCCCATAAGCCTTGCTCCGCGAAAATCCGCACCAATAAATACGCCTCCTGCCAAACAGGCACCCTGTAAGTTACTTTCCTGAAAGCTGCTTCCCGTATACCCTTCTCTTCTCAGAGTGTCTCCAGGATCTTTTCCCTCATAAGTTACTCCATAGGAAAGATTTGCCCTCTCCAGATCTGCTCCCTTAAAATCCGTATTCAGGAGCATGCTTCCAGTAAGGTTTGATTCCTTCATCTGGCAGTTGCGGAAACAGGCTCCTATAAGAAGGCCAATACTTAAATTACTTTTTTCCAGATTACTCCCTCTAAAATCCGCATACCGGAAATCATAATTCTGTAACATGAAATTTCTCAGATCCAGTCCCTTAAAATCCCCAAAACAATAGGCTCTCCGTTCATTTTTATCCAGCCAGCTCTTAAGCTCCTCCATATCCATTTCTGGCTGCTCCTGATACACCAAATCACCCGGCTCTAAATATTCTCCTACCCGTATCTGAAAATCTTCTTCTTTGTCCATACTCAGATAAGAATCCGTTTCCGTAGCCTCCGCAATCGAATAAAGGACCAGTTCCTTTAAATATCGGTAAAACGGAGTGACCATCTCCTGCATTATTAAATCAACTTCTGGCATACTGACTTTCCCTACATACCGTTTCGCCCTCTGTATAAGATTTTCCCAAAGCATTGTGTATAGACCAAATAACTCACTGGTATCCAGTTCTCCCACCCAGATACCCTTATGCAAATACCAGTTCCTGTCATAGGCTACAATAGGACTGCGATATTCACCTCGAATCAAATCCGTCCGCAAAAGATGGCACATCAGATAGCCCGGTTTTCTTTCCTCTTTCACCAATGCTTGACAGACATGGGAAAACTCACGGACAAACTGCTGTTTGAAATCATCTTTCGTTTTCTGAAAGACCTCTTCTACTTCCGCCAGTATCTCCTCTATACACGGTTCCACATCCTTCTTCTGAAAAAGCTTACTCAACATAATAACCAAGTTCCTTTTTTTTCGTAATTTCCTCATTGATCATAAGGAACTTTTCTTTCGAAATTTCTATGTAACTGCCACAATTAGGACATTCAACACAATAGGTCACACGATAGGGAATAACTGGTATAAAGAATAACGTAAACCAGGTTGTCTTTTTACACAACTGCCACATGGAATCCACATTGCAATGTCCACATTTTTTTTGCAATACTCCACCTTTTCTATTTCTTGTAACTTTTCCATATCCCCAAATAATCATGTTCTGATCACTCCTTTTAATTAAGTGTAATTACTTTCATAAACTATATATTTATTTACATATAAGATGTCATAACGCCAATAAATAAAATAAAAGCCCAAATTAACAGCCTGATGATAACAGCTACCAAGGCTCCGATTCCTGCGCCTGTAGACGATTTAGGTAAGCTGGTTCTCCAAACCAAAAATAGAATCAATCCAGCCAGAGGAATAAAAAATCCTAATATCCCCCACCAATAACTTCCTTCCTCCAATGGTCTTTGCTGGGTATCCGGCCTGTATAACATTTCTTCCTCAATTATATTCACTATTGTTTCCTCCATTTATATCAATCTTTTTTTCTCTCATAGTCCCTAAAAGCTGAACCAGTATCTTCTTCCACTGCTTCTTTTCCTGTACGCCGCAATCAAAGGTTCCCATTAATAAGCCCTGATTCATCGCCCGGAAAAACATGGCATGATAACAGGTATCATCTATAAGAGGAATATCCAAAGAAAAGCGGCTGATTAATTCCTCTCCTACCCCTAATATCTCCTTATCCTCAATTATAGAAGATGGATATAAGCGTTTCATCTGATCTGCCATAATATTACGGATTTCTTCCACTTCCTCCGGCTTTACTTCTCCTTCTTCCAGATGGAAGGTTATGGTCACATCGCCCTCCTCATTACTGTATATCCACTCAGGTCGATCCGGGTCGGGATATTTTGCTAAAATCATCTCATACTGCATTTCTTCAAAACATTTGGGCAGCAACATGGTCAAACGGCTGTCGAGAATAGACTTTTCTTCCAATTCCAGTTTTTCATATTTCACTACTACATATCCCCGGTTAATATCATTCTCTATATGAAACCAGTCTTCCTCTTGAACCGGCTCTTTCTCTTTTCTGATCCTCTTTATGATTTCTTCTGCATAAATGTCGCTCATTTTTACCTCCGCCACTGACTTAGCCCTTAATCTGTATCAAATCATCTATCACAATACTTGTCTTTCCAGTTGACAGTACAATTCTCTCTCCACTCTCTATGTTCATACTTTTGCTTCTGAATTGAAGGCTTTCTCCCGAATGGATTTGAATTCCTCTGGAACTCCTGACTTTCACTCCGGAACGATCTGACAGTTGAACGGATATCTTATTACCAGACGCCCGAAATGAAATTGATTGAGATTTCATCATCATTCCCTTGCCACTTTTTGTTTCAAAACATTTTTCTTCAGGATTCTGACTTTGTGAGTTACGTTCCCCATCCAGCCTTCTGATATCTGTCACATAAGCCATACTTTCATCTTTCATTGGTATATACAGCATTGCCTTACTTCCAATTTCAGGCATACAGAACCAGTCGTTCCTGTGCCAGGGATACCAATGCAGTATTTCCCCCTTCCCATTCGTATCAATATCCAGATGCAGTCTGATCCGGTCTGACTTTACCTCCCGCACCACTCCCGACAAAGAAATCCCTTGCAATTTTTCCTGATATTTCTTTTCTCTGCATATACCAGATTCCTGTTTAAGCAGACACCTCCTGGATAATAGTCCGTTCTTTAAAGAATCATGAATCTCTGTTACCCGATAGGAATGTCCGTCGCACATTACACGGTCTCCTAACCTGCAGTCCTTGGTTCCTGATACATTACAGGAGATGAAATCAGACTCTGCTGGTGCAGAATCTCTGAATTTCCGGAATTCCCGGATGCTTTTTTTCATTTCCCGGTCAGATGTCTCGGATAACCTGCTTTCATTACTTCCAAAACCAATATATATCTGAGGGGAAGTTCCAGACGCACACGGATATACCGAAGCTTTGATTAAAGAAGAAGCTCGTATTAGAAACTCCCAATCAGTTTCCTCATATTGAATAAGGGGTGCATCAAAAGCAGAAGAAGCGGAAGCATAATCAATGATGTCCCCTCCGTTCCCTTTCACCAACTCCTGAAACAGTGAAGCATAAGTTCTGTCCCTCAGCTGAAAACTCCTGGTCCTTTTTTCATAATCTAAAAGTATTGAATAACTGGATAACAGGATAGCCACACGGGTCTGATCTTCGCACGAAACCTTTACATTGACAGGTATTCCGGAAAAAAGAATCTGGTTTGTCTGACCGTCCATAAGTTTTATGATAAAATTTTCATTCCAGCTTAAATTACTGCATGTATCTACATTTTTATCCTGTATGATTCCTTCAATCTGCGCCCATGAATGTTCATTCAGTTTTTGGCTGATTTCAAGCTTTGAAATGCTTTCCATAGAAAACGGCATTTCCAGATACACAGAATTATGAATTTTCGTGGTTACTGACATAAACTCCCTCCCTTCCTGACCGGTATAAAGCGGACTCCAAATAACCGTCTCCTTAATATATTTTCCGCCAGTTCCAGTGATACAATAATATACTGGGCCTTTTCTCTGACAACCCGGAATATGTATGGATTCTCTTCTGGAATTTCCCGTAAGGTCAGATTATTTTCCTTTTCCCACCCCTCCGTTAAAAGACAGTCTTCTACCGGACAGTCAATCCGCCAGCAGACAATCTGTGACCGATAAGACTTATCCGTCAAAAAAAACGGGATAGCCTGAATGTTTGAAGAATAAACATCTAATACGTCCTTTAACCGGTCAGTTATACAAAAACAAAAGTTAAACATAGTTTTTCCATAGAAAAAATCGGGAAATTGATCTTCTTCACTGAAATCTCCATAGGCTACAAAAGGTTCTTTTTCCAGAAAACCCGGATTGGAATAATCCAGATTTTTATAAAGAGGAACCCTTTCATCCGGCAGCATGATAAAATATTCCATGTCAGTTCCTCCTATTATTAATTGATTCTTACATCAGGTCCTGAGATATCGATCATGGTATCCATCTGTATCTGGCTCTTTTTGCAGTGCAGCCTGATTCTGTCTGAAGCATAAAATTCAATTGATTCTTCGGCATCAATATTAATTCCTGCACCGCTTCTTAAGGTAATACCCTTCTCACTTTCAATGGCTATTCCGTCATTTTTATCTAATGTAATGATAGTCTCATCATTACAGGTAATAATTACCGCTTCTTTGGTAAAACGTATTTCTTTTCCATCAACTGTCCTAAAATACTTAATGGAAGGGTCATCTGTCTCCTCATCTCTGTTTTTTCCAGATCTTGATGAATTTTGTGCTAACGCATCCTCTTCTTTTTTACCAGGGAAATAAATGGAAACAGTATCTCCAGGTTCTGGCATACAATACCAGCCTCCCTCATTTCCTGCCGTATACATAGTCTGATAAGGAAACTTCCATACAGATTCCCTTTCAGTTTTCTGGTTGTCTATAGCAAGCTTAACCCTCACTTTATCCTTAACTGCTTCGATGACTTGTGCCTGGATAGACACTCCAATCAGCCTTTCTGCATAAATCTCCGGCTTCTCCAGTCCCTTTTGGGTATACAATCTGTATTGGAATATTATTTCCCCCCGATTCATCTTTGCCTCAAGCTTTCCAATGTAAAGCTGCATTTGGCGGAATTTAACACAGGAACCCATTTTGTAATATTGCCTGGAAGTCACCTGAAAGCTGGCTGCATCAGTTTCCAGATAATCATCATGCCCTTCTGATGTTAATTTTTTATAGCCGGATAAGTTTTTTTCCAAGGTGTACGAATAGCAGCTGATTTCTTCAGAAGCAGAACTTTTGGGAGACCCAAAATAAATTTTAGGACTCCCAAATTGTGCATCTGGTAATATTCCTGCATGAAAATGTGAAGAAAGACGTTTTAAAAATCCCCAGTCCGTCTCTTCATACTGTACGATCAAATTACCGATTGATTTCTCATTTGATATATAATCCAAAATATCACCGCCGTCATATTCAGCAGCGATTTGCCTCATAATTTCTTCATAGGTCTGATCCTTATCCTGAAAAGACCTGGACTTTTTTTCAACATCCATTAAATAAGAAGCGGACACCAGTTTTATCTCTGCTTTATATAGATCTCCGTCGAGAAATACTGATACTTCATCCATTATACCTTCAAATAAAGTAGTGCCATTCTCCATAAATATACTGATTTTACTTCCATTCTGATTTTCAAGAACCAGCTTATCCTGGCTTCCATCTGAGATAATGCCCTTTATGACACATCTGGCATGTTCATTTATCTCCTCTGTCAGAGAAAAATCTATGATTTCACGGATCATATCCAAACTTGTCTTAATAGTCATACTTTCTGCCACTCCTTTCCCTTCGCTCTTTACCATTCAATTTCCTATTTCTATTGCGGTTGGCGAATCCGGATAATACCTCCGCAGGCACAAGAAAGAAGACTGTTACTGAAAAGAGCTGCTTCACCGTTTATCTTATAGTTTTTATCCATTATCAGCCAGGGAGTCAGAATCACTGGTACACATGGCTGGAGAGGAGAAGTCTTCTTACATGTTCCAAATGATATAACATTAATTCCTGATTTATAGTCCATAATAGTGGCCTGATTCTTTCCTCCAATACATGCCCCATGGCAAGTTGGAACCTTAAGACTGCATTCATTACTTCCCATAGAGCAAATGATCGGACATCCTTCAATTACTTGGGTCTCACTCACTTTATAACACCTCACTATTTATTTTTTATAATATACTATACAACAAAAAATAACAAAAATGTGTTTAATGTAAGAAATAACACGCTTCATGTAACTTTTGGTAATATTTTGTTGTTTTTTGTCATATATCTACTCATATATATGCTCAAAAAAGCATAAAAAAAGCGGTACCAGAGTTTCTCTCTCCGATACCGCAATTCTCATTACATAGTTGGTTCTGTATCTGTTACTATATCTGTTCCTTCATCCGTTTTCTGAACCACCGTCTTGTCTTCCTGTTTAATGGTAATCTCCGGCACTCCACTGATGTTAATATTCCGGTTTACCTTCGCATCATAGGATCCGGCTTTTACAATATCACCTAAATCAATACCTGTGGTTTCCTTCATGGATTCAAACAATTTTGCCATAACGGCCGGTACATTACCTGATACAGAATCAAGGCTTCCGCCTTCTCCCCCTCCGATGATGGTGATCTTATCAATCTGAGAAAGAGGCTCTGCAATCTTTCCTGCCACTTCCGGCAATACCTTAATGATCATTTCCGCAACAGCCGCGTTGTTATACTTCTGATAAGCCTGGGCTTTCTTTTCCATGGCTTCTGCTTCTGCAAGACCCTTTGCCTTGATGGCTTCCGCTTCCGCTTCACCCACCATACGGATTCCCTGGGCTTCCTGCTCTTTTGTATAACGCTCGGCTTCTGCACTTGCCTTCTGTGCTTCTGCCTCCTGAACCTTTTCAAACCTCTTTGCTTCCGCGTTTTTCTGACGCTCATAAAGCTCAGCTTCGGCCTTCTGCTGTCTGGCAAATTTATCGGCTTCCGCTTTCTTTCTGATTTCCGCATCAAGAGATTTTTCCATAACTTCGGCTTCCCGCTGCTTAATTAAAACTTCTTTTTCCTGCTTGGCAATGTCTGCATCAGCTGAAGTGATCTCAATGGTTTTACGCTGTTCTTCCTGCTGAATCTGGTATGCCGCATCTGCCTCTGCCTTTTTCACATCAGCAATTTTCTTTAAGTCGGATTTCTGAATATCCAGCTCATTATTTTTGATCGCTATTTCCCGCTCAGAATTGATTCTTGCATCATTGGCCTGTTTATCTGCAGATGCCTTTGCAATGGCGATCTCTTTATCCGCCTCGGCTTTTGCTATGGCTGCCTTCTTCTTAATCTGGGAAATATTATCAATACCAAGGTCATCTATAACACCGTTGGCATCGGAAAAGTTCTGTACGTTAAAGCTTACGATGTCAAGTCCCATGGCTGCAAGATCCGGCATGGCATTTTCCTTCACCAGCTCTGCAAATTTCATACGGTCGCTGACCATCTCTTCCAGTCTCATGCGCCCAACAATTTCACGCATGTTTCCTTCTAAAACCTCTCTCGCCACTGAGCCTATGTATTCGGAATTCTGATTTAAAAAGTTCTGTGCTGCTAAAGACAATTTGTTTGGTTCGCTGCTGATTTTCACATTGACAGCCGCATCTACCTGGATATTAATGTAATCCGCAGTAGGAACCGCATTGGATGTCTTAACGTCAATCGGGATCAGCTTTAAACTCAATCGGTCAATCCGCTCAAGAAATGGAATCTTAATGCTGGCTTTGCCGATCACCGTCTTTCTTCTTAAACCGGAAATAATAAATGCCATATCCGGCGGAGCCTTAACATATCCTGACATCAGGATGCCCAGGAAAACCACAACCAGAACAACGGTGATAATTGTGGAAATCATACTCATATTGATCATACCCATACTCATATATTCTTTTCCCCTTTCTATTGGTGTAATATTTTGAACTGTTCATAAAATACAGTCTTATTTATTATAACAAACAATACTCTTGGTTTCAATTCAACAATACTTAAGCTTTCCTTAACAAATTATCCGAATTCAATATTATCATAGTCATTTTTTCTATCAAATGTTTGTCCCAACTCAGGTTTTATCACACCGGCATGTACCAGCAGAATATACTGGTATGAGAGCGCCAACATAACTAAATTATGATTTCTTGAAAGGAGTCTTCATGAATATTCAGGATTTACACAAAAAAGCTGCAAAAAATAGCCGAAACTATAAAACTTATGAAGAGATGGGGGATTATTATCACCAGAACGGCAATCTTAAACGGGCTTATCTCTGCTACGCTCACAGCCTGTTCCTGTGCAGCAGCCCAGAGGAAGCCAAACGGCTGTCTAAAATTAAAAAGGATTGGGAAAAGGAGCATTCAAAGGAACTTCCAAAAGCTGCCCTCTTAATCCCATCTGTCCCTGACTTAAATATGATGAAAGCGATTATACAGACATGCATCTTAAACAGGGAAGACATAAAAACCATGATTGTACACGATGATGAAGCGTCAATGGAGGTTACGGAATGGCTGAAGGAACAAAATGAAATTAAGCTGGTTTCCGTAAAGGAACTCACACCTGGTGCCGCGCTTAATAAAGCCATAGGGCAGACGAAAAAACAGGAGGATCTGTTCGTTCTTGGAAAAGGCTCCGCTTTGCTCCCCCATGCACTGTTTCAGCTTCGCATGTCACTTTATAAGGAGGAATCCATTGGTGCAGTCAATGCGGTTACCAACGGTCCTGCTTTCGGGCTGACTGATTTTATTACTCCCATTGACAGGGCCTGCGTTTATGCAGATGAGCATAACCTGCCTGGGGATGAGCATATGGATCCGGTTCTGATGCCTTCCTGCTGCACGGTTTTCATACGCAGAGACTTATTTGACAAAACGGGTGGATTTGATGAGCATTACCTGACCCAGGAAGTGACAGAAAAGGATTTTTCTTTTCAGCTTCTTAAATTGAAGAAAATCACCTTTTTATGCCACCATGGCTATGTTTATACCTTTGGTCTGCAGCAGAGCAATCAGGCCCGTTTTAGTGACTACAGCCATTTTTATGAAAAATGGAATGTACGGCTGAATTATTCTCTCTTCCCCCGTCCGGATATTCTGGCCCTGATCAAAGATCCTACCAACACTCCTATAAATGTATTAGATGTTGGCTGTGCCTGCGGTGCCTCCCTGCTTGCCATCAGGAAGAAATACCCCGCAGCCTCCCTCCACGGAATTGAACTGGATGAAGGGGCCTGGAATATCTCTTCCCTTCTTTTTCCTGTTACCCAGGGAAATGTAGAGGAAAAGCTGGACTATGAGGACGGATATTTTGATTATATTATCTTCGGAGATGTTTTAGAGCACCTTCATCAGCCTGCCGCCGTACTGGAAAATATGAAACGTTATTTAAAACCAGGCGGAGCCATACTTGCAAGCATTCCCAATATCATGCACATTTCGGTAGTAAGCAATCTGCTAAACGGATACTGGACCTATGAGGAAAGCGGAATTCTGGATAAAACCCATCTGCGTTTCTTCACCCGGAATGAGATCACACGGATGTTTTCCCAGGCTGGTTATCAGATTGAAGATATTGGTGTTACCAGGATTTATATCACTCCCGAACAGCAAAAGCTGATTGAACAGCTCTGCTCCATCAGTTCCAGCAGTATGGAAGCATTTACCACCTATCAGTATTTAATCAGGGCGAGGAAAAAATAAGTAAGGGGGTGCCCCGGCACCCCCCTTTAGTTTCTATTCAATTGACTGAAATGTACGCGCACTGCTGATGGCCGACTCTAAAAATTCATTGCCAAGTCCGGGCAGCTCCGGCAGTGTGAAACTTCCATTTACCGGCTGGAGATTGTATTTTGTAAGACCCTTTGAAGTTTCCATGCGATTGCAGACATGATGCTCATGTATGGTGAAATTGGGAATGGCAGCTTCTAAGTGAAGGGCAGCATTGGTAGCAAGAGGACTTCCCGCCACATGTACCTGAATGGCCACATCATAAATGTATGCCAGATCGCAGATCTTCTTCACCTCAGTTATTCCTCCGCAATTTCCGATATCAGGCTGAGCCAGCTGAATTAAATTCTTCTCAAAATATGGTGCATACTGCCAGCGGCTGAATATTCTCTCTCCGTTCGCAATCGGAATAGAAATGTTTTTCGTTATATATTCTGATGTCTTAATACCTGGTGTATTTGGCTCTTCAAATGCCCAGATACCGTATTGTTCTGCCAGCTTTCCCAGCTGTACAGCGCTTAATGCATCGGGATAGGAATGATTCTCCATAATAATATCCACGTCTGGACCAATAGCCTCCCTGACCGCTTTCATTCGTGCTTCCACCATACGAAGTTTTTTTTGGGTGAGAAGTCCGGTGGTGTCGAGAGAAGTCAGCTTTTCTCCCTTTTCATTCCGATCAAAGAAGTCGATTTTAATGGCATCATAACCTTCTGCCACTGCCAGACGGGCATTGTTTGCATAATCCTCCGGAGTCACCGCCCAAAGCTGCTCCTCTCCCTCTTTTCCCCAGCCAAACTGCAGCTGGCTGGCATAACATCTCAGCTTATCCCGCAGCTTTCCGCCCAGGAGAACATAGCATGGAACATTAAAATATTTACCTTTAATATCCCATAGAGCCACATCAATGGCTGCTATTCCCGAAAATATGACAGGACCACCGTTCTGCCCCCAAAACGTACTTTTATACATCTTCTCCCATATTGCTTCCGTATCCAGAGGATTCATTCCTATAACAAGCTCTGCTAAATCACACACCATGCCAAAGGCAGCACTTCCCCCTGTGCCGTAAGCCATACCAGCCTCTCCGTCTCCAAAGATACCATTGTCCGTATAAATGCGGCAGCCAATGGGGCTGTTCATACGATTATTGGAGGTCTGTAGGCGAAACACATCAATTTTCGTTATTTTCATAATCATTTTCTTCCTTTCTATCCCTTTTTAAGACCACTATTTTATCCTAATTCAACCATTCCTTCCGTATCCACATGAGTCTTCCCTGATCTGTGGCGCACAATGGCATATGTAAAGCAAATGATCAAAGCTGCCATGTTAAATACTGCAAGAGCTGGCGTTAACGATCTCATGGAATTCCAGCCAATTACAGCCTGCACGATAAATGCAACTGCAAGAATGAAATAATACAATGGGTTACTCATATGCATTCTGGCTTTTTCCCATTTAGCGGGCATCTTCTGTGGAACCCTGGTAAGGGAATAAAATAACAGGAAATTATAAACAGAAGTAATCAGCATCATGTTGTTGACAATGGTTTTCACTGAAAATCCAAGCAATACCGGGATCAGCCCCACTACCAGCTGGATGGTCAAAACTACATAAGCTCCTCCTTTACGGTTTACCGCTCCCAGCTTTTCAGGAAACCAGCCATCCTTTGAGGCTTTTAAAAAGGGACCGCACATCGCACCGTAACTGGAATTCATAGTTGTTAAAAGTGCCATGATGGGACCGCCAAACATAAACACATAGAATAGTGCCTTTGGAAGAATCTCTCCTGCTGTTAAAGTAAGAGGCTGGCCTGCAACGGTTTCGATTGGAAGTACTACTGAATCAATAAGTGCAGCTCCGCAGTATACCACAAGCAGTACAGGCACAACAGCCAGCATGGATAAAGGCATATTCCGTGTTGCATTCCTTGTCTGAGCACCGTAATTTACATTATATTTATATCCCTGACAGGAGTAAACCAACAGCATAACGGCTGCCCAGAAGCCTTCGCTTCCTCCTTTAAAAAACTCACTGCTGCCAAAATCAAAGGCTGGTGTGAAATTTGCTTTTCTGGCACCTGCAAAGATGAACAGAAGGAGAGATGCGACTAAAATTGCACTCATAATTTTCTGCGCCTTTGCCATGTTTGCAACACCAAGCATATTGATGAAATAGAAGAATACAAGGAAAAAGATCCCCACTATCATTCCATTTGCATCAGGAAACATGGAATTTACATACCAGCCAAGAGCTGTGGCAAACAGTGACATTCCCAGAGTCTGTAATGAAAATCCTACAATATACATTCCGCCAGCCTTCTGCCCCCCAAGCATAGTGATGATGGAATAATCTCCTCCGGAGTACTTTGTAACAGATGAAAAAATAATAATCGGCAGATTCGTAATTGCGCCAAGGCAAACCGCCACAAAATAAGCCAGCCATGCCGAATAACCGGTAAGGCCTATGGCTGGTCCGATGAGAGTAATAACCCCTGCACCGATTACCTGTCCAATTCCAATCGCCCACAATTCCGTAAACCCAAGAACACCCTCTTCATTCTTAACCACGTCTTTGCCCATAATAAAATACCTCCTCCGAAAACAATCATTACATGGACCAGAATAACTTATCTCCTTCAATTGACACTTTTTCCCCATTGATAACAAAATCAGAAAGCTCATTGCCAAGGCCTGGAAGATCCGGAACCTTGAATTTACCGTTTACGGGCTGATAATCGTATTTACACAATATTTTATTAAAATCGCAGAGATTTACGATATGGTGTTCATGAATAACGAAATTTGGAATTACGCATTCTATCTGAAGTGCGGCTGCTGTGCTGATGGGACTGCCGCAGGCGTGAATCTGAACCGCTACATCGTAGGTATAAGCCATATCTGCAATTTTCTTTACTTCTGTAATTCCCCCGCATGTTCCAAGATCCGGCTGAATCACCTGTAAGGAGGCATTCTCAAAATATTTTGCATACTGCCACCTGGTATAAATTCTCTCCCCGCTGGCAATGGGGAAATTCAGGCTGTTTGATATGTACTGAGCTGTAACAGGATCCGGAGTGTTAGGCTCTTCATAATAGAATATATTGTACTTTTCTATTGCTCTTCCAAGCTGGACTGATGACTGCGCATCTAAAAAGGAATGATTTTCAATAATCAGATCCACCTTTGGACCGATAGCATTACGGACTGCTTCTACTCTCCCTGCAATGGTACTTAGCCTCTCGGGAGGCAAAAGTGTGGTACGTTCCGTATCACTGTAGCTTGTGCCATCCTCCTTGAAGGTAAAAAAGTCGATCTTAATACAGTCATATCCTTCAGAGACCGCTTTTTTAGCATACTTTACGTAATCTTCCGTTGTATAAGCAGCTTCCATGGAGGGCTGCCATCCGAACTGCAGCTGGCTGGCATAGGTTCTGAGATCATCCTGCCTTTTTCCTCCCAGCAGCTTATAAACCGGCACACCAAAGAACTTGCCGCGTATGTCCCATAAAGCTAAATCAATGGCACTCATTCCTGCCGTAAAGACACACCCGCCATTTTGTCCCCAGAACGTCTGCTTATAAAGCTTATTCCAGATCACCTCATTATCAAGTGGATCCATGCCGATGATCAGCCTGGATAAATCCTGTACCATACCAAAAGCGCCTGTAGAGCCGATCCCGTAGGCCATGGCAGCTTCCCCATCGCCATAAATCCCTTCATCGGTATAAATCCGGCATAAAACAGGCTTCCACACTGGATTCTCCGGATTGTTAATCTGAAACACGTCAACCTTTGTGATTTTCATCTTGTAACCTCCTTGTTTATTTGTTCACTTGTTCGCTAGGTTAATCGTACATCATTTTATACTTTCTGTCAATCATTTGTTTATTTTTTATGTTTTACACAAATTTCAATTTGTTTTATTGTGTATTTTAAACAATCATCCATCTTTCTCACTCTTTACTAATTTGGTAAATCTGAAAAAGGAATTGCATTATACATTTTTTTATGTCAAAATAGGTACAACTTAAAAAAGCGAGTGAGAAAAAAATGAATGATAAAAAATCAATGAAGATTACACACATTTCTGCTGTTGAGCAGGTTTGTGAAAGCCTTAAGCAATCCATTCTTGCTGAGGAATGGCAAATCGGTGAGAAACTCCCATCAGAGAGCAGCTTGGCAGAGCTTTATGGAGTGAACCGCCTTACTGTGCGTATGGCACTTCAGAAACTGAATACTTTAGGGGTTGTAGAGACAAAGGTGGGAGAAGGGACCTACGTGAAAAAATTCTCCCTTGGAGATATTTTTTATGATATTTCAGACTTCTTTTCTTCAAAAAAACCGATTGGCGAAATTTATTCACTGCGTATGCTGATTGAAGTGGAATGCTGCAGGCTCGCCATGATCCATGCTACCGATCATGAGCTGGAGAATTTAAAAAAACAGCTGGACCGATATCTGACAGCCAGGAAAGAATGCCAGGAAAAGGGAACGGATGAATCCATAGAGGCACTGGTGGAAGAAGATCTTATTTTCCATTATCATATTTTCCGAATCAGCCACAACACTGTTTATGCGGATCTATTTTTACTGATCAAAAACATAATCCGTCAGTATTTGCTTGAGATTATTCCCAGGAAGAATAATCTTTGGATTGAAAAGAAGTACAACGAAGATCCGGACAAACATGTTATTATCTACAACGCTCTGCTGGAAAAAGATCTGGCTGCATGCAAACAGGCTTATAACGAGGCTCTCTCCCTCAATTTGATGACCGATGACGGGAAAGATTCTTAAATAAGAATGAAGAAAATGCTCCTTGTTTTTCTTTGTGTTTTTTTATTTCGAATAACTTTTACAATAACTGAAATAATAAGACAAAAAGCAAAAAGCGAGGCGTCCCATGAAACAGAAAACAAATGGCCTGACTGCAGGCCACTTAACAATGATGGCGTTGGGAACCGTGATCGGCGGTTCCTTTTTCCTCGGGTCATCCGTAGCCATACAGGCCGCTGGTCCCGGGATCATACTTTCTTATCTTATATGCGGAGTCATGGTCTATTTCATCCTGTTTGCCATTTCAGAAATGACCGTTTCAAATCCTGCCTCCAGTTCCTTCCGGTCATTTGCTTCGGAATATTTAAGCAACGGTGCCGGTTTTGTTGTTGGGTGGGTCTATTGGACCGGTATGGTGATTGCCATGTCAAGTGAAGCAACTGCTGTCTCTTTGCTGTTTCGGACATGGTTTCCTGATATCTCCATACCGGTTCTTGGAACAATTCTCATACTCGGAGTGACCCTTATCAATCTTCTGGGAGCCAGCCAGCTCAGCAGTCTGGAAAGTATCCTTGCAGGAGTAAAGATTGCTGCTATCCTGGGATTTATTCTTTTTGGTGCTCTGATTGTATTCGGTTTCGTTCCAGGTTATCAGCCCATGGGATTTCAGATTTTAAGATCTGAACCATTCCTCCCAGGCGGTATTAAAAGCCTGGCAGGCAGCATGCTGATTGTTCTTTTTACCTATGCCGGCTTTGAGATTATCGGACTTGCTGCCAGTGAAACACAGAACAAGGAAAAAAATATCCCCCGGGCTATTCATATGACCGTAGGATGGCTGGTGACACTGTATATTCTCTGCATTTCAATTCTTCTGCTTGTGGTTCCCACCTCCTCCTTAAGTGAAGAGGTGAGCCCAATGGTTACGGCATTAAACCGTTATCAGATGACCTGGGCCGGCACAGCCATGACAGTCATCTTAATCAGTGCCATATTATCAACTATGGTAGCTGCCATGTTTGGAATCGGCAGAATGCTCCGTTCTCTGGTAGAGGACGGTCTTGGACCCGGTTTTCTAAGGGACAGAACCGACGTTCCTTACCGCGGTATCCTTTTTTCCGGCTGCTCCATGCTGCTGTTTCTTTATTTGGGACTGATTTTTCCTGAAGTTTATTTATTCTTAATCAGTTCCGGAGGATTTGCTCTTCTTTTCACTTATATTATACTCATGGCGACTCATATCCGTTTCCGGAAAAAGAACGGGAAACCGGAAGGAAACTGCAGGCTGTGCGGTTTCCCCTACAGCTCCTTATTCACACTGGCAGGTCTGCTCATTGCCATGTTCAGTATGCCGTTTATTAAAGGACAGACCATTGGATTTGTTACAGGTATGGCTCTGGTAGCTTTTTTCTCAGCCTGTTATCCGCTGGTTCGTGCCTCAGCAAAGCGTAAGATTCAAAATCCAAAGCGGACACAGGAAGAAACTGCGAAACGCCGCCGCTTATTAACGGAATTTTCGGAAGAAATTCATCATTCCAATATTCCAAAGAAATAAAAGGAGCAAAAATAAAAGCGTCAGAAACCGGCTGAATATATTTTATACCGCCTTGTTTCTGACGCTTTTACTATTGCTGTCTTATTTACTTTCTGCTGCCTCTGCGCTTTTTCGCTGCAGTTACCAGGTGCTTTGCGAGCACTGCTGTTGTTACGGCTCCCACACCACCCGGTACCGGGGTTGCCATGGAAGCAACACCGCTTAAAGATTCAAAATCCACATCTCCGCAGAGATTTCCATCCTGATCCACATTAATTCCCACGTCAATCACAACAGCATCTGCCCCTACATAGGAGGAATCTATCATCTTTGCCTTTCCCGCAGCTGCAATTAAGATTTCCGCATCCTTACAGGTCTTCTCAAGCTCCCTGGTGCGGGTGTGGCATATGGTAACCGTTGCGTTCTCTTTTAGTAAGAGCATGGAAAGAGGACGTCCCACTACCATGCTTCTTCCAATAACAGCCACCCGCTTTCCGGACAGGGAGATGTCATTGGCCTTTAACACTTCAATAACCGCTTCTGCGGTACAGGGCGCAAAGCCCTCATTCTCTCCGGCAAAAACACGGGCTATATTCTCAGGTGAGATTCCATCTAAATCTTTTTCGGGGCTGATCGTATGTTCGATATCCCGTTCGTTGAGCTGCTCAGGCAGCGGACGCAGGAGGAGAATTCCGTCTATCTCCGGATTTTCATTGATCTTTTTAAATTCCGCCTGAAAAGCTTCATCTGAAATATCACCAGGAAAGGAATAGCTTTCTGCCTGAAGTCCGAAGTTTTCCATTTTCTTTAATGCACCACGCTCATATGCCATGTCATCGGGACGTTCTCCAACCCTTACAATTGCCAGCTTCGGTGCTGCTCCCGGAAACTCATGTAAAGCTTCCGTTACCTCTTCTCTGATTTTGGCAGACACAGCTGCTCCTTTTAATGTTATCACGATACCTTAAACTCCTTTATCTTTACTTTAACGCAGCCTCCACGTCAGCATAAATCTCATCAGAGAGCCTGATTCCTGTCTCAGCAAGCGCTTTCGCCTCCTGGTCTAACTGTCTGGCTGTTTCTCTCTGTTTCATGAATTTTGTATTAATGGAAACGTTCATCTTTGCTCCTAAAAGCGCTGACCTGAGAAATGAAACACCCACGCCCACGTCACTGACAGCCAGGCGGCTGCCCTTATGTGCCAGAATATCCATGACTGCAATTGCTTCCAGGGACTGTTCCATAACAGCTTTGGGAACCAGGCTGGCTGCAAGGAGATGGGTTTCTAAAACTTCTTCCTTATGTTTTTTTTCCTCTTCCGTTGTGGAAGGTAAGCCATAGGCTGCTGCCAGAGGCGCAAATACTCTCGCATCCTCATCAGCCAGTCTTAGAAATTCTTTTTTTATTTCCTCCAGCTTTATAAGAAGGCGCTGCATCTCTTCTTCCACTTGTGCATACTTCTTTTTTCCCAGAGTCAGATTAATTACCATCTCACCTAATGCAACACCCTGGGCACCACCAAGGGCTGCAGCACCACCGCCCCCCGGTGTGGGCTTTTTGGAGGACAGCTCTTCCAGAAACCCGGAAACTGTAAGATCCTTTATCATTTCTATGTTCCTCTCTTTCCGGCATTATTTTTTACCATTATATCGGCCTTACAGAAAAAACACAAGGCTCTTTTCCGACATTTTTTTACAACATAAACTTGTAATAAGGGAGGATCAATGTTATTATTGTCGTTAATAAAAATGGAATGCAAACTTTTGATACTCTGTGAAAGGAGAATGGAATGAAGTATCCGCCCCTGACTCTCGGATGGTTTCTATATGAAACCCCAATTGACAACCTTGAATTTATCGGCAGGGAAGAAGACCTTCAAAAGCCGATTACCGGAATCAGTGTTCTTGACAATCCCGATGGTGTAAGATGGATTAAGAAACATGAGATTATTCTGACAACCGGATATATATTCTATAATGACGTGGAACTGCAAAAGCAGGTCATTGCCGATCTCCATGCCATTGAATGCACTGCGTTCTGTATAAAAGTAAAACGCTTCTTTGACAAAATTCCGGATTTTCTGATCAAAGAGGCTGAAAAATATGGGGTACCGCTGGTCTCCGTACCCTTTTATCATGTCTACTCCAATATCATCAGCGTAATCAATCAGAACTTAATTGACCAGAAGATTTCCCTGCAGCAGTTTATTCTCAGGGAAACAGAAAAATTTCACCAGCTCTATTTTAATAAAGAAGGAATAATGAAAATGCTGGAAGAAATATCCCGTTATACCAATTCCATTGTGATGATCACCACTATTTCCGATTTTCCGCTATATTATTATATCCCCCTCAGACAGCAGGAGGAATTCAACAAAATAAATAAGCTGTATGCCCAGCCTCTTCATGCAGTATCCCAGCAGGACACAGAAAAAGATTCGTCTGGAAATAAAACATTTTATTTCAATAATACGCTCCTCAGCTTTCAGACCTTTCTCCTTCCTGACAACAGACATTATTTGTGTATCGATCATTCAAAAACGAAGATTGATGAGACAACCGCCGTTATTTTGAAGCAGATTTTTTCGGTAATCGCTTTGGAACTGTCCTCCATGCAGGTTCAAAACAGGACATTTTCACAGAAAAATTATTTCGATTCTTTTTTCTATATGCTTACTGATAAGAAGAAAAAATCTGCGGAGGAGATTCAGCTGATCTGTGACTCTTACTCGTTTCCTTATCAGTTAAAACGAATCTGCGTCACGTTTGAATGCCTGGATAAGGAAAACAAAATGTTTCGGAGTCTGTACAACTTAATCAATCATGAAATGATTCGTCTTGATTATAAATACTTTTTATGCAACCACGATAACCGTATTGTTATATTTTTTCTGTATTCAAAACAAGTTCCCAATGTAAAGGCACTTTTTCTTGTTAATCAGGCGGTTTCTCAGCTATTGGAAGCACTGAATGACTATCACTCCTTTTTCAGACTTGGGATCAGCCGATGCCATTTATCCTGCTCATCCATTGCAAAGGCATATGAAGAAAGCCTGCAGACCTTACATCTGCAGACCCCATTTGCGGAAGCTTCTCTTGTTAACTCGTACTCTTCGCAGTACGCCTACCACGTTCTGACTCAGCTTAGTTCCTATGAGTTAAATAAAATTTACACAGATACGGTAAAAGAGCTTGTTTCCTATGACCAGGAAAACAAAAGCGAACTTCTTTTAACGCTTAAAACATATCTGGAAAATTCCATGAATTTAACCGATACAGCCCAGAAATTATTTATACACAGGAATACGCTTACCTCACGGCTGACACAGGTTAAAAAACTGCTTTGCTGCGAATTATCGGCAGTTGAGGATATCCTGCGCCTTTACCTTGGAATCTGTGCCTGGGAGCTGATTCAGAATATGTAGCATTTATGCATCATCGTCGCACTCATTGCCTGTTCCCAGAGTCTGGAAGTGCTCCATATTGCCGTAAAGATACTGAATCCGCTCATATTCCCCTTCATCATAGAAGCTGCACTCTCCTCTGCCATAAGCCTTGGCTACCTCCAGCATAAATCTGGCTGTTTCCTCACAGTCTGTAATGTGTGTGGCTCCGGTTGCACAGCCTGCCACAGGAGCTTCCGTCGTAACAGCAACTCCGATTACCGGTGCTTTCGTGGCTGTGGCAGGCTGAAGAATGCTGTTTAAATGATAAAGGCCGTTTCCATAGGGGGTGATATCCTGCTGGGAAAGGGCGTATACGAAAGGCTGTTTTCCAGTGGTCATCTGCATCAGATCCAGAATACTCTCAGAAACCTTTAAAATATATCCTTCCTTCACCGTTGGTGAAATAGCGAAGCCTCTGGTATTGATAATCCGGTTCCCTTTTGTGGTGTCCACGGATAATATGGCATCCAGTTCTTCTGTCACCTCTTCCCGGTTTACCTGGGCCATGTTCACCGGAGAATCCATAAACGGTACCGGATGATGCTCTCTGGTGGGCGCATCGGGACAAACGTGGGTGGAAATAAATACATCCCCCTCCAGATAATCTCCTTTATTCTGCATATCCAGGATTTTTGAAGCCAGAGAGATTGCAATCAAAGCTCCGTCTCCGTCTGACACAAAGCCGATCCGCTCTGGTCTGGCTCCCAGTCCGCCAAGTCTTCCAAGCAGACCGATGGTAGGAGCATCCATGCCTTTGCTTTTCCCTTTTGTTCCTGGAATTCTCACTTTGACCATATCGGTTTTTCCTTTTGGCCCTTCCAGAGTATAAACTTCCACATCAGCATCACTGCGTATGCCTTTTAAATAACCTTCCACCTGTTTTCCGCTGGCATAACTGCTGTCAAGCAGATCATATACCTCGATCAATTGTTTCATCAGCATAATGAATCCTCCATGTTCTTTACTTAATTTCCATCAAATCACAAATAGCTGCCACATAGATTTTAGCTGCTGTCACCACATCCTCGATCTGGACTGTCTCATTATAAGAATGGATACCCACTGTATTAGAGGGACCAAACTGAATCGTAGGAATCCCAAGTTTACGGTAATCCCTTGCATCACTGGAGGCCCACTGGTATGCTGGGATCACTTCTTTTCCAAGAAGCAGTTCTGCATTATCTTTAAACGCCAGCACGATGGGAGCCTCATGGTCTGTAAAATTGGCATCACTCTTGTACTGAAGCTCATACTCCACACCTTCGACTCCACTGATTTCAAGAATCTGTTTTAAGGTTTCATCAATTTCTTCTTTGTTCACTCCGATTGGAAGCCTGACATCCACAGTCGCTTCACAATAATCAGGAACCATATTGTGCCTGGTTCCTCCCAGAATCAGACCTACATTGGTGCTGACATGATCAATCACTCTGCCAAGTCCTGGAATGTGATTTTCTCTTTCAGCAAGAAGCTTGGAATCCATAAGCGGTTTTTTCTGCCGCTCTGAAAAATGTCCTTCTATCTCAGAGAGAAGGGAAACGTGGGAAAGAACCTTAGAAAGCTTTAAAATGGCATTTTCCCCTTTAAAATCTCCAAGACTACCATGTGCGGATTTACCAAATGATTTTATCTTTAAAAGCAGGCCGCCCTTCTGCCCGATCTCTATGGTATTCATGGAAGTCGGCTCGGCTACCAGGCATGCATCGGCGTGATCCCCATATCCGTTGGCACAAAGCCACTGGGTTCCAAACTGTCCTCCGCTTTCTTCATCAGAGACAATATGCAGACGGATATTGCCATTTAAGGGAACCTGCTTTTTTGCAAAAAGGGAAAGAGCAAATAAAACGCCTGCCACCCCTGCCTTCATATCCGAGGTCCCTCTTCCCAGGATCTGGGTATCTGTTATCTCACCGGAAAAAGGATCAAACTCCCACTGGTTTAAATCCCCCGCAGGCACTACATCTACATGGCCATTTATGATCAGGGAAAAACCCATGTCTTTTCCGTAGCCTGCTACTACGCAGGGATAATCCGGATTACAGCCCGTCTCCTTATATTCAATACCGGCATCCTTTAAAAATGTTTCCACAAAATCAACCACATCTCTCTGTGTGCCGGTTGGATTTTCACTTTTTATCTGAATCAGCTGAGATGTCATCGTAATCAGTTCATCACGATGATCCTCCACATACTGTACCAGCTCTTTTTTTGTCATCTCATTTTCCTCCCTGTGCTATTTTGCTTTCATATAAAAAGCAGGCCACCTGATGTCCCTCTTCTCCATACGATAAGAGCGACGGAACTTCTTTTTTACAGCGTTCCATACACGCAGGACACCGTCCGGCGAGAGGACAGCCTTCCCTGTCTCCAATCGGGCTTGATATCTCTCCCTCCAGTGTAATCCGCTCCTTATTCTCATCCGGGCTTTCCGGCGGAATGGCGGATAAAAGAGCCTTCGTATAGGGATGAAGCGGATTTTTATAAATATCTCCTCCATTGCACAGTTCTACAATCTGTCCCAGATACATGATTGCGATCCGGTCACTGACGTATTTCACCACACTTAAATCATGAGATATAAACACGTAGGTAAGATGATATTTCTTCTGCAGACCTTTTAGTAAATTGATTACCTGTGCCTGAATGGATACATCAAGGGCCGATACCGGCTCATCACAGACAACCACCTTAGGCTGAATGGAAATAGCCCTTGCCACATTTAAACGCTGTCTCTGTCCGCCTGAGAACTCGTGGGGATAGCGGTTCATATGCTGAATGTCCAGACCTACCTGCTGAAAAAGCTCCAACACTTTCTTTTCCAGTTCTTTCCGGCCTTTTACCGTTTTATGGACAATCATCGGCTCGGATACGGAGTCGGCAGCCGTATGTCTGGGATCCAGGGATGAATATGGATCCTGAAAAACCATCTGAATGTTTTTGCATAACTCAAACCGTTCTCTGGAAGAAAAGTTTAATATGCTCTTTCCTTCAAACAGAATATCTCCCCCAGTGGGTTTATGAAGTCCCACAAGGCATCTTCCAAGAGTCGACTTTCCGCACCCCGATTCACCGATAATTCCAAGGACCTCTCCTTCTCTGATATCCAGACTGATGTCCTTTAAAGCATGGAGAACCGATTTTTTTCCTCCCAGGCCTCTGCCCTTTACTTCAAAATCCTTAGACAGATTTTTTATCTGTAAAATGATTGAATTTTCACTCATATTTAACCACACCTCCCCGCACAAGACCGCCTTCTTCACACTGCCTGTGACAGGCTACAAAATGTCCCGGTTCCAGTTCTTTTAATTCCGGTACCACGCTTTTACAGATCTCACTGGCATAGGGACACCGGTTGGAAAAATTACAGCAGGTTCCTGTAAGTCTTAAATCAGGAGGCGTTCCCTGAATGGTGGACAATTCTTCTTCTGATTCACTGCCAAGCCTTGGCATGGAATCCAGAAGCCCCCACGTATAAGGATGCAGCGGATTGTGATATAAATTGCTGCATGTGGTGTATTCCACTGTCTTGCCGGCATACATCACCATGACACTGTCACACATTTTCCAGACCACCCCCAGATTGTGGGTGATTAATAGAATAGCTGTCTGATAGGTCGTTCGCATCTCCTTTAATAAGTCTAACACCTGAGCCTGAATGGTCACATCAAGGGCAGTGGTGGGTTCATCGGCAATAATCAACCTGGGACTGCTTAAAATGGACATGGCAATGATCACCCGCTGGCACATACCGCCTGACAGTTCATAGGAATAGGAATCCATACGGCGCCTGGCATCTGTTATGCCAACCTTCATTAATGCCTCCTCTGCCATACGACAGGCTGACTGCCGGTCTACCTTCTGCTGAGTCCGGATCAGCTCTGTCATCTGGTGTCCGACTTTAAAAACAGGAGATAAGGAAGTCATGGGATTCTGAAAAATCATGGAAACATCCTTTTTCCGAAAAGACAGAAGCTCTTTCTTATTAAGAGCCAGGACGTCTGTCCCATCAAAATCAATACTGCCGCTTACTATTTTTCCAGTACCTGCTGGTAAAAGACGGATAATTGAGGAAGAAGTGACACTTTTGCCAGATCCTGATTCGCCCACAATTCCCATGATCTCTCCGCGGTTAATCTGAAAGCTCACCCCGTCTACCGCCTTGCTTACACCGCCTGACGTATAAAAATAGGTTTTTAAATCTTTTACGGTTAATAATGCCTCACTCACAGCATTCCCTCCTTTCTTCAAAGCTTTTCTTGACCTTCTCCATCTCCTCAGGAGATGACAGAAGATCCAGTGCGGTAAGAGCAAGTGCCTTCGCCCCTGTTAATACAGCCCTCTTCCCGTCTTCACTTTTACATGCCTCTTCAAACTCCCTTGTATGCCCCCGCAGTTCTGGAACCACCTTTACGTATGACTGGAGTGCAGGAATTACATGGGTGATATTTCCTACATCTGTGCACCCGATTCCAAGCTCTCTCCTTCTTGGCATTACCACTTCTCCAAGTTCCGTAAAGTTCTTTTCAAGCAATGCTTCCAATCCGGGATTATTGCGGATATCCTCGTATGTGTATCCTGCCTGCTCATATTGAACGGTTGTCCTTGTCATCCGTGCAATGGATTCTCCGGCTTCCAGAAATTCTTTTAATATTTTTTCTTTTAATTTCTGATCAAAGGACCGGATTGTAAACTTCGCCTCAGTGACTTCCGGTATGGTGACCGGCTCCCTGCCGCCATCGGTTATTACTCCTAAAATTGTACCCCTGCCATTCCACGACAGCCTCTGTCCGTTTATATACTGAAACAGTAAAAGCAGCGGTTCCAGTGCGCTGACGCCTTCCTCCGGCCAGGTTGCTCCATGAGCCTTTTTTCCATGATATGTGACAATAATATCAGTTACAGAATAGGAGATATCATTGACCACAGTCTCATTTGCAGAGTGTATTATCATGGCTGCATCCAGTTCTTTAAAGGCTCCGCGCTCAAGCATGATCACTTTTCCGCCTCCGCCCTCTTCTGCCGGAGTTCCGTAAACTGTTATGGTTCCGCCCAACTGGTCAATGACTGATTTTACGCCTGCCCCAGCTCCCACAGCCATGGCTGCCATCAGATTATGCCCGCAGGAATGCCCCATACCGGGAACGGCATCATACTCAGCAAGGAATCCAATATGAGGTCCTGGCTTCCCGCTGTCATAACGCCCGCAAAATGCCGTATCAAGACCGCAGATTCCCCGCTCTACTTTAAAACCAAAGGTCTCAAGCAGTCCGCTCACCGCTTTGCTGGAGGCATATTCATTGAAATTATATTCCGGGTTGTCCCACAGATAGAGAGCCAGTTCCCAAAGCTGATCCGATTTTTCCTCAATCACCTGTAATGCCACTTCTTTTATCCTGTTAATGTCCATACGTTTCCCTACTTTTTCATTTTCGGATCCAGCACATCCCGGATCCCGTCGCCAAGAAGATTAAAACCAATTACCGTTATGAGGATAAATACACCGGATACGGCCGCAATATGTGGCGCTGTATTCAGTGAATTTCTCCCTGCCCTCAGAATGCTTCCCCAGGAAGCCGTTGGCAGATCGATTCCAAGTCCCAGAAAGCTTAAGGCTGATTCCGAAATAATGGCACTGGCTATATTTAAAGTCGCATAGACGATTACTTCCGAAATGGTATTGGGAAAGATATGATGGAACAGCATGCGAAAATGGGAGATTCCGATTACTCTTCCTGCATTGCAGTACTCTTCCCGCTTCACCACCAGCACCTGACCTCTTACTACTCGTGCAAACCTTGGAATCTCGGCAATTCCGATGGCCAGAATGACATTGATCATTCCGGAGCCAAGGACAGTCATAAGCAC
>JAEWPQ010000190.1 GCA_023460575.1 Bacillota bacterium | reverse complement strand
CTGACACTCCTTTTTATTCCACCCTCTTTAATACTTTTATTTTATGTGGGGGCAGGTTAAATAATGCTTCCATGGCACTGGAAATTTCAGCTTTTACCGTAGGACTGCCTCCGCCCTGGGCACTGATGATAATTCCTTCTATTTCCGGACGTATTTCTTTCTCCACAATGGGAGCGGTATTTTCCCCCTGGCCGGTGAGAATGGTACTCTCCTTTAGTTCCGCGCTTGTAATTTTTCTCGATCCTCCGGATGTATCATTTTCTTCAGTAGAAGAACTGGAATTTTCTTTATCCACCCTTAATACCTTTTCCTCAGAAGATATTAATACAATCAGCACTTCCACCTGACCGACACAATCCACGGTTTTTAATATTTTCTTCACCCTGGCTTCCATCTCCTCTTCATAGGTCCGCTGCGCCGAAACGGAAGCGGCAGCATCTCCGTCTGCAGGCTGTGTTACAATCCCCTGCTGTAAAGTGGCCTGCTTCTTATTTTCTTTCTGTGCAGTTTTTTCCACTTTATTTGCAATTCCCGGACCGGACGGAAATGTAAGGATCAGGATTATCATTCCAACCGCCAGCAGGATCAGCCATTTATCCTTACCCATCTTCCATTTGAATTTCAATATCCTGTTCTTCCAAACCATAATATTCCGCAATCCTCCTTCTAAGACCAGAAAGACTGGAATTTTCTTTCTGCTCTTCTTTTTTTCCGTCTTCCGGCATTTTTTCGCTGCTCTGAACCGATTCTTTTACCGTTATTTTAATATTTTTTACATCTTCAACCTTCTTAACAGGATCAATTTTGCTGCCAACAGAAGCCGCCTCCTCTGCCTCCATCTCTTCTTTTCCTGATCCGAGCACAAGGGAAACCTTTACCACATGGCCAAAACGGTCACTGGTCTGGTCGCTGTTAATTTTTGCACTGGTTTTTTTACAGGAAAAACCTGCCGTCTCAGCCATTGTCTCCAAATCAGTTCCCACCGCTTTCTCGTAACCGGAAATCATACGTTCCAGTCTTGTTTCTTCCATTTTTGAAACTTTTCCTGTTAATTCACCTGCTTCTTTTTTCAGGCTTATGGCTTCAAAAGAGTAGGCCAGTCTGTCATCCAGTCTTAAGCCTCCTGTCACCGGCTTTAACACAAGGAGAATGAGAACCATGCCGGCGAAAAATTTAATGTATTTTTCATATTTTTTATTAGGCAGAAGATTTTCTGCCACTGTTATAAAAATAAGATAATAAGTAATATTTCTGATCCACTCATATAATTGATCCATGCCACTCACCCTGTATAATAGGTTACATTGGTAGAAGCACACACAAGCGCAATGGTAACAATAAATAAAATCATTCCGGATACAGCAACTGATAAAAGCATTTTATGTCCTTTTGCCATATCGGAAATACAGGAAATAATTCGTTTATCGCATACCGGCTGCAAAAGGGCTGCCACACATTGATAAAATAACATTAAAATTACAAGCTTTAGGATGGGAACAATAGTGAGAATCAGAAGAATCAGGATACCGGCTGCTCCAATCGTATTCTTGATCAGTACACCGGAACCTAATACCATCTGGGCTACAGAACTGACTCCCTGGCCGATTCCGGGGATTGCACCCACCAGTTTCTGAAAAGCCCCCGTCTTTAACGAGTCCACATAAGGCAGCACCATGGACTGGATCATCTGAAAGCCCAGTACCACTCCGACTAAGGTCTTTAAGCTCCAGGAAACTACCTGCTCTAACAGCTCTGTCAGCTTTGAGAGCATGTCTTCTTTTGCGATATGCCCTGCCATGACCAAAAGAGCGTACACCCTGATCACTGCCAGCAGAACAGATCCTAAGAGCCACTGGGCTGCGGACAGAATGACCAGAGTAAACTCATAGGAGGCCACTGCCGTTGCACTGCTTCCTGCAAATGCTGCCGCAAGAAAATATGCAGGCATCAGCACTCTCATAAATCCAAGTATCTGTCCCACCACAGTGCTGACAATGGTAATGCTGGTAAAAAAACTGGCCGCCAGATAAGTAAACAATAATAAATAGGTAACAAAAAATCCTGTTTCGGAAATCTGGCTGCCTGTAAACACACTGGAAAAGTTGGAAAAAACCGCCCCAATGATTCCCAGCACAAGAATCTGCCCCATCATATGCCCGCTGCTTTCTATTTCGCCCATCAGCATTTTCTTCAGTGCGCTTCCAGTCTGGCTTAAGACTTCATTCAGCTTACCGTCCATAAGACTTTTCATTAAGTCCTGAAATGAAAGATCAAGTCCCTGTTTTCCATTCCTCTGATCCAGAAATTTCTGTATGTCTGTCAAATCATACTGGCCAAGATCAAGCCCCTGGGTAACCTCTGTTTCCTGCGCTCCGGCCGGAACCTCTGCTCCCCAGGAAAGGCTGCAGGGGAAAAGAAAGCACAGAATACTAAGAAGAAATAAAAACCTTCTTTTCATGGTCCTTCCTCCTGTCATGATAAAAATACCTGAAGTGTTTCAATCAGTGCCAGAAGAATTGGCATACTGACTGCCAGCACGGAAAGCTTTCCAAAAATTTCAATCTGGGTTCCTACTGCACCGTAGCCTGCATCTTTGCAGATTCCGGATGCAAACTCTGCTATGTAGGTAATTCCGATCATCTTTACCAGTGTGGCCAGATACACGCTGTTGATTTTTATATAGGACTGGATTTCTTTCATGGTATCAAGAATTGTGCTAAGCTTCCCCACTCCATAAAAAAAGATAAAAAACCCTGCTGCAAGGACCAGAAAGGTTCCGTATTCCCCCTTCATTCCTTTTAAGGAAACCGCCAGAAGCACTGCCACAATCCCCACAACAGCTATGGATACAACTGTCATATTCTCACCTACAATGCAAACAGATTTTTAATGGATTCAAACAGCTGATAGATGTAAGGTACCAGCCAGAACAGCACAAGGATGAGTCCTGCCAGGCTTGTTAAGAATGCCTGTTCTTCCCGTCCGCTGTGCTTTAATACCTGGCAGATGACGGAAACCAGGATTCCAACTGCTGCAATTTTAAATATCAAATTGACTCCCATGCTATCCTCCTTAATACATGACTATACTCAGGAATAAACCGCCCATGATGCCAAGGCTTGTATAAAGCCGGCTTTTTTCCTGCTTATGATTTCTTAAATAACCAATTGTCAGATCCAGCTGCTCCAGATAAAGAAGGATTGTCCTCTCCTGCATTCCGGTATCTAAATATCCCAGATGCTCACCCAGCCCCTTTAAATTCTGCTTATCTTCACTGGAAAGGCACACCTCTTTTGAAAGCCCGTCAATTTCCTCCTGCCAGATACCGTAAAAACTTTCTCCTCTTTGTCCCATTAAACGTTCCGATACCTTTAAAAACAAATCCCCCATCTGCCCCCCTGCTTTCCTGCCTGTCCGCTCAAAAGCTTCCGCCAGGGGAGAATTGGCATACACGATCTCTCCTTTTAAAAGAAAAATCATTTTTCTTAAATGCTCCACGGTTTTTAAGTGCTCATTCCATTGAGCCGCCATATAAAAACCAAGACCGGAGCAGGATAATATTACAAGGGCTGCCCCTGTCATTCTCAACCATGTATTATCCATAAGCCCTGCTTTCCTGCCTGTCCGGCCGGACTCCAGTCAGAACTTTATCTGCCTTATACATCTGCGTTCCCCTGGAATCAAAGATCTGGTCAATGTTTCCGATTTTACTTAAGTTGTTTAAGACAATATACCGTTCAAAAATCCGCTCCTCCAAAAGAGTGCGAAGTACCGGCTTCTGCCTCAAATCTTCTATGGAGCTTCCGTGTACCGTCGCAATCAGTTTGCATCCGCAGTTCATCACATACTCTATGGCATCCAAGTCCTCTCTGTTACCCACTTCATCCACTGCGATCACTCTGGGGGACATGGTGCGGATTAACATCATCATTCCCTTTGCCTTGGGACAGCAGTCTAAGATATCGGTGCGGATTCCTAAATCATTCTGAGGTGCTCCCTGGTAACAGGCCCCGATCTCGGACCGTTCATCCACCACCCCCACATTCATGCCTTTAAATTCTCCGGAGCCATCTGATATCTGCCGGATTAAATCTCTTAAGAGTGTGGTTTTTCCGCATCTGGGCGGGGAAATGATGAGTGTATGGCATACCTCACTGTGATTTTTATAAACAAAAGGCAGTATGGGGGAAGCGCAGCCCTTCACCTGATGGGACAGACGGATATTAATAAAAGATATGTATTTCATGGTTTTTATTCCGGACTCATCAAGAATTGTCTTGCCTGCGATTCCAATCCTGTGGCCTCCCTGTACAGTAAGGAAGCCCTGCTTTAATTCTTCTTCAAAAGCATACAAAGAGTAATTGCTCATGTACTCCATGGTTTCCTTCAATTCGTTTTTTGAGATAATATATGCATCTTCCAGTTTCTTGCTGATATCCCCGGATCCGGTTAAATAATACTCATCATTTTTGTACACCAGCATAAGAGGGGCGGCCACACGGAGCCTTATTTCCTGGACTTCGTCAAAACTTAAGGCCACCTGGTTTAAGATTTCTCTTATGTTTCTGGAAAACAGATTGATCAGCTCGTCTTTTCTCTCCACTCTCATCCCTCCTCTTACCTCAATATATGAAAAGTGGGACAAATTATGACTTAAAAAAGTCCGTTCTCTGCGCCATAACTCTGACGCAAAAAACGGACTTCTTACGGAATTTGTTATTTTTCAATGTTTTCTCTCAGTTTAAAAATCTCCACCGCCTGTTTAAGTGACTGGGCAAGAGAATCCAGTTCCTCGCTTGATGCAGAGCTTTCCTCGGCTGTAGCGGCATTATTCTGTACGACTGTAGATACCTGGGATAATCCCTGGTTAATCTCCTCCATTGCCTGTACCTGTTTCTTAGATGCCAATGCAATTTCCTGAATAATATCATCTACCAGGCCTGCTTTTTCTTCCACCACTTTTAGAATTTCTGCGGACTGGTCTGCCAGTTTTCCTCCCTCTGAAATCGTAGTTACGGAATAACCGATTAAATCCGCAGTCTGCTTGGCGGCCTCTGCGGATTTTGCCGCTAAATTACGTACTTCATCAGCCACTACCGCAAATCCCTTACCTGCTTCTCCTGCCCGTGCAGATTCCACGGCGGCGTTTAAAGCCAGGATGTTGGTTTGAAATGCAATATCCTCAATTACCTTTGTGATATTTTTAATCTTTTCTGACGCTGCACCGATCTCTTTCATGGAGCGGTCCAGCTGCCCCATACATTCATTGCCTTCTCTTACCCCTGATACGGCTTCCTTTACAAATCTGGTCGCATTCTCAACCCGCTTTGCATTTTCCTCTGACTGACCGGATACATTTGTAATAGAAGCATTTAATTCTTCTACAGTAGCTGCCTGCTCAGCAGCCCCTGTTGCAAGGGACTGGGAAGCGCCGGATATCTGCCTTGATCCTTCCGCAACCTGATCTGAAGATACACGGATATTTCCTAAAACAGAATTAAGATTAAGAATAATTCCTCTTAAAGATTCTTTTATCTGTACAAAATCTCCTTTGTATTCCTGGTTTGCGCTGACAGTACAGTCCCCTTTTTCCAGACTGGAGAGTATGACTGAAATTTCATTGATATAATTGTTTAAAGTTGTAATTGTACCTGTAAATGATTTGGAAAGTGTCTCCAGTTCATTGCCTGTATTAATCTGCGGAACGGGAGAATGAAGATCTCCTTCTTCCAGAAGCCGGATTCTGTTTACCAGGTTTAAAACAGGCTCAACAATGGGTTTTGCAATACGGAAAGCAATCACAAATGACAATATAATCATAGTCAGAGTGATAAACAGGGTGATTAAGATGGAGGAGCGAAAGCTTGACATCATCTCCGATTCCTTTGTAACCACACCGATCGACCAGCCATCCGTCCCCTTTATGGGAGTATAACCTGTGGTCATATTTACCCCTTTAAAATTAACGGTCTGAATTCCTGTCTTTCCTGCTATCATATCTTTCATCTCATCGGATGTTCCCTGATAGTTCTTATCTGTTTTCGCCATTTCAATGTAGTTTGTCTGGTCATTCACCCGGTCTCTGTTCTTGTGGGCAATAATTTTTCCCTCTTTATCAATAATAAATCCATAACCCGACTCGCCAACCTCTACTCCATCAATCATCGTGCTGAAGGTATCGGAATCCAGAGTTGCAATGACAATTCCGTTATAATTTTTGCTCTTCACCTTTGCAGATACAATCAGTACGGTTTTGCCGGTTACTTTGCTTACAATTGTGGAAGAAATATATGTATTTCCCGCGATGGACTGTTTAATATACTCCCGTTCACTGGCATCCCCTCCATCACTGGTTTTCCCGTCGGCACCTGCGATGGAAAGTGTTGCAAATCCGTTATCTTTTGCAAGCTGAGCCAGTAACTGGGTTCTCGCATCCGCACTTAAGGAGGGATCTGTAATTTCCGGATTCTGTGCAATAAACTCTATCCTGGTCCTGTAGACATCAATGGAGTTCTCCACTGACTGGCCATAGGCAGTGGCACATTCCGTCAGACGTAGCTCAATATTTCTCTTGGCATCACGGTAAAACATCATGCCGTTAATCAATCCGTAGATAGCTGATATGGAAACTGCCATACCGATGATTCCCAAAAGAAGCCTCCTGTTAATTGATCTGTTTTTGATTGTGTCAGTAATTTTTCCGCCGATTGAACTCCTTTGTTTCAATGTTTTCCTGTTTTCTTTTTCCATCATACTGCCCCTTCTTATTTATTCTTTTGAGTAATCACCATCCTGCCATCCAATCAGTACATTGATCACGGTGGGAATGATGAGTGTAAATAAATTAATATAGGATACCAGCGTAAGCCCTTTGGAAACAAGGCTGGTAAGCCCTACCTGAGATACGCCCCAGGTCAATATAATATAGAACAAAGTGAGTAAAGCCCCTCTTTTGTTTCTCTTTGCTTTAGCAGCTTCCGGGTTTTCTCCTGTTTTTTTCTGATACCAGTTGAGCACACGGTCATTAAAGCCCTGGGCGTAATTGATGGCTGTGGAAATTGTGGCAAAAAATATGGAAATGGTAATGAGCGTCAGTAAAACCGCTTTCATCTGCTCACCTCCGAAGCCATTTTTCACCACCAGAATGGTATACACCGCTTTTCCTGCTTTCCAGCCTTCCAGTACTTCAGAATAATTGGAAGCTAAATTAACCACTGTCATCTCAAGAAAAATCCAGTTTAAAATGACAGAAAGGACCACTGCCCAGCGCAGAGTGCTTTTATTCTTAAAAATCTGTGCATGGTTTACATAAGCACCGAATCCGCCAAGATTCTGGCCGGAAAATATGTAAGCCCAGCAAAGGGCAGTCAGAAGGTAGCTTAAAAAGCTTCCGGCTCCTGATGCGATTCCCTTATTTAAGGAATCTCCCATCACTCCCAGTTCTCTTACCAATCTGCCGCCGTTAATGTTATAGAAAAGATTGGGGACATGAATTGCCAGTAAAGTTACAAAGATTACTGCACTCATGAAAACCGCGTTTTTCCTGACCAGCCCCGCCCCCTTCATGCAGAGGAGAAACATGATGATTCCAACGGCAAAGGTGGTAAGCATATAAGGCATTCCGGACAGTTCCGCCAGCGCTGATCCGGAAGAGGAATAGGCAAGAGCCATGCATACGATCAACAGCCAGTTGAAATTAAACTCGTACACAATCTGCATTGGTTTTGCAAACCTGCCTCCAAAGAAACGGGAACCGTATTTTTTTAGAAACTCCCCATAGTCAAAGGCCTTGAAATCCATGGCAAATTTCATAAAAAAATAGATGATAAAGCAGTTGATCGCCGCTACCACAAGCGGCATAAACAGGCAGAAATAAGGCTGCGTTACTTTAGGAAGCATTCCGTAAAACCCCGTATTCATAAAAAAATAGGACCAGGGTGTGGAACCGGCGGCGAATCCTCCCCCGCACTGGGAACTGAATGCAATGGAAACAAATACAATTACCGTTTTCCAGTCTACCGCACTGGATTGATTTCTGTAACCTGCTTTTCCGGTGCTCATGATACCATCCTCCTTTTCAATATGACGACCCAGTGTCTCTTTCACCCCGAAAGTCGATCTATGTCGTTTTTTTAACAATATAGTCATATTATAAATCATGTATGAAATAACATCCAATCGATCCATCCTATGTGTAAAAGCTGATTGATAGTTTTTAACCATATGTTTATTTACTGCTTGTATCCTGCCGGAAAAGTATGATATATTGCAGAAAGTATTAATAATGTTACCTGTTTAAGAAGGAGGAAGACCAAATGCGGGAAGAAATTATGGAAGGAATCAGGCGTCACATCCTCCCTTTAAGCGGCGTGGAGAATGCCAGTCTTTTAGAAGTATGGCCCGGACATTCAAAAATTTCCATTGACATTACAGAAAGTGCATTGAATCTGTACGGAAATCTTCATGGAGGATTCATCTTTACATTATGCGACATCACATCGGGTATGGCTGCTTATGCCTACGAGTACGCCAATGTTACACAGCATGGAAACATAGATTTCTTAAAAGGAATCAGCTCCGGTCAGATATTTGTAGAGGCCGATGCCATTCATAAGGGAAGCCGTTCCGTGGTAAACAGAGTGGAAGTCACCTCTTCAGAAGGTACGCTTCTGGCTGCCGGTACCTTTACCATGTATCTGCTTTCGGCTCTTTAAGCAAAAAAAAAACGTATGGGGTTTTATCCTCAATACGTTTTCTCTCTACTGGTTTAAAATTCTTCTCACCGACTGAACCGGCTGGAAATCCACATTGGATATCTTAATACCATCTTCCGGACCGCTGGCATGAATCAGCTGGCCATTGCCGATATAAATCCCGATGTGGCCTGTGTATGTAATAAGGTCTCCTGGTCTGGCATTTTCAATACCGCCTGCATCCACTCCTGCTGCTGCCTGATCCTGTGAGGTTCTTGGAAGATTGATCCCGAAGTTTTTATAAACGCTCTGTACAAATCCGGAGCAGTCCGCTCCTTCTGTCAGGCTTGTCCCTCCGTACCGGTAGGGATTTCCTAAAAATTGTTTTGCATATGACACTACCTGATCCCCTGCAGCAGACTGGCCTGTTGCAGCGGGTCCGTTTATTCTGGCTCCCGGACCGTTAACATTATTTATAACAAGAGGCTCTACCAGAGGAATGCTTCCGTTTGCCAAAGCAGTGTCAGCCTTTGCTGGAAAGCTGGCCAAACCTGCCATCATAAGTCCTGTAAATAAGACCGTAATCAATGTTTTCTTATGCATGGTTTTCTTCTCCTGTGGTTTTATAATCCCATATCTTTCACGTCTTCTGACAGAAATCTGTGGTATGTCGCATGGTTATCATGGAATTTAATAAAATATCGGTAAGAATCCCTGGCGGAATCTTTAAAATA
>JAEWPQ010000189.1 GCA_023460575.1 Bacillota bacterium | reverse complement strand
TTTCTGTGCCGGCTTCTGAACGTCCATAAAAGGTAAGCAGGTACAACCCGCAAATTCCTACCAGAGCATACACGATTCTTGTAATCCATGTCATGCTGCCGAAAATAAATGACACCAGGTTGAAATTAAAGAAACCTACCAGCCCCCAGTTTACCGCACCAATAATGGCAATGGTCAGAGCTGTATAATTTAATGCTTTATTTCCCATGGCACTACCTCCTTTTCTTTCTTATTATGGAGTAGTTTTCTGGTTTTTATACATTATTTTCCTAAACTATCAATCTTGTCCCTTATGTCATTCTCCCGGTCCTTAAATAACAGTCGCTCATTATATTGATAATACCGTTCACAATCATACTCTTTTAAAAATTTAACGCTGTAATATCCAGTATTTAACTCTGTCACAAACACCACCATTTCCTGTCCGTCGCCAAAGGCTGCTTCCATAAAATCAAAGGCGTGTTCCAGAGACTTTCCTCCCTCTTCCAAAAGTACCTCATACCTGAGATTTTCCCCCTCAAAAATCTCACGTATCCGGTCCCAGGCTGCCTCATTTTCTTCAACTCCTTCTCTGCGAAGGGTTTTCTCATACTGAAAAAGAATGGCTTCCACATCCCGACACAAATTCTCTTCTTTTCTGCTCAATAATCCTGCATTCCGTTTTCTATCCAGCTCTCTGCTCCACTGATCCCGTAAGAGAGCCAGCTGGTCTGGCATGGGTGTTTGCGGACTGTCACCGGTCTTTGGACTTATCTTTTCCAATTCTTTCATTAAAAGACCTGTTTTATCTCCCTGCTGGGATAAATCACGGAACCCTTGTCCCAGTCTGGCTAACAAAAGTCCAATGACATTTAATTTCTCATCAAACGGCGCCCGTTTCAGCTTGCTGCACAAGCTTTCCCTGATGATTCCTGACAAAATTTCATCAATCTGATAATCATCCCGGTATTTATAATAGATCTCCAGATAATTTGTAAAATCTTTTGCTATTTTAGGGAACTGAATATATTCTCCTACCACATCCCGGTCTGCCTTTTTACCCAGACGTTCATATATCTCAATAAACTTGGATAAATCTTCCCACCCCCTGGGCGTGGCAAAAAATTTTCCTTCCACAGTGGTTTCGATCCTGCAGAAGTTTTCCGTTCTGGCAGTTAAATACGAAATGACCGCTGGGTGAACCGCTTGTTCATAGGCGTAAGCCTTCCAAACCTCAAAATCAGGTTCCACGTGTATGAGTTTGATCCGGTCCAGGGTTACCACATCGAAATCCCTTACTGACTTGTTATATTCCGGCGGGTTGCCGGCTGTGACAATAATCCAGCCATCAGGAATTCTATGGTTACCAAAGGTTTTATATTGGAGAAACTGGAGCATGGTGGGCGCAAGCGTTTCGGAAACACAGTTAATCTCATCGATAAAAAGGATTCCTTCCTTAAGACCGGCAGTCTCGATCTTATTGTAAATAGCAGCCACGATCTCGCTCATTGTATATTCCGTTACATGGTATACATTTCCTCCAAATTCCTTTTCCTTTATAAAAGGAAGCCCCACTGCGCTTTGACGGGTATGATGGGTAATTGTATATGACACCAGCCCGATCCCGCATTCCCTGGCAATCTGTTCCATGATCTGAGTCTTACCTACTCCCGGTGGTCCTAAGAGGAACACTGGCCTTTGATGAACCGCCGGTATCTCATAAACGCCATACACATCCTTTAGCAGATAAGCTTCTATTGTATCCTTAATTTCTTCTTTCGCTCGCTTAATATTCATGTTAAAATCTCCCGTCATCTAACTTCCAGATCTTCTGTTTTAAGAACCACCTTTATGGCCCAGCCTGGTACGGAAATATCATCGTACTGATCCTCAATAAAAACAAACGCCGTATCATATGGCGGCATTTTTACCGGATAGATTCCCTTACCGTCAGTGAAATACAACAGGCCCCTAAGCTTTCCAAAAGCACCTTTACTCAAAAGTCCGTTTACATACTCGAATGCAGGACGGAAATCAGTCCCGCCAAACCCGGATAATGTGAAATGCTTCATATAGTCTTCCATTTCCTCTTTGCTTGTGATCGTTACATCGGACCGGATTTCCTCGTCACACTGTATGATATGGATATTGATTTTTCGAAAATAACTTTCAGACTCTCCCAGTACCCCATAGGTTTCCTGAAGGAAATTTCGTACCAATTCCCCTGATACGGACATGGAAGTATCTATCACAATCACAAAATCCTCGATTCTGTAGACCTCTTTTGTTTCCAATGGTTCAAGAAGGGGGACATTTTGGTAAAGGGACAGGCCATAAGTATAAAACACAGGATCAAAAGAATCCGGATCAATCTCCGTCTCTTCTCTTAATACTGCGAATTTTCTTAAAAACTGTTTGTAATCATATTTTTCCCGGTTCTCTATCCTCACCTGTTCCAGAAGGTTTCCTGACGAATCCTCATTCTTTTCTCCAAACGATTCCATTTCTGTCTGCATTTTTTCCCGGATGTCCTGCCATTTATTCTGGCGTTCCATTTGAATCCGGGGATTTTCATCTGTTTCCCACCGGTCATGGTTGTCCACGTAAAATTCCGCCGCCATCCGTTCATACTGTTCCCTGGTAAGGTTTAAACTTTTAAGATCTTTATAAAGCCCCTCAGCGGTGAAGACCTTCCGCTTATCCGCCAGTCTTCCATACACCTCTTTGCGGTAGGGAGTCTGGTGACGGTATACCGATTTTACATAAAGGCCGTCTATAATAGATTCTATAGTAATGTCACAGGCAAGATCCCAATATTCCTTTTCCCGCCTCCCTATTCCGCCCAAATGGCGGAACAGGCAGTGGAAAAGCATATGAAGATAAGCCCTGTTCATCAGGAAACGGCTTCTTTTATATATGGAAAACAAATGCTCCGGCTGATAATAGATCACAAATCCGTCTGTCCCCACTCCCCGGCCTGTCCAGTCAGCCTCAAACGCAAGGCTGCTAAGAGCCACATCCAAGTACCGGAAGCTTAAATAAAGTTCATTACGGGCACTGGAAAGAATCTCATGGCCCAGCTCCACCTCTGCCAGTTCATCAAGCTGCCTTTGTCTCACCGGATCAATCATGCCTCCACCTTCTTTCTGTCCATCTGTACAGGGAAATTCCACTCAGCTTTGTCACAAGCCGACTGATTTTCCAAATTCCCTTCCAGAAGTTTGCTTTCGTCAGGTCCTTAAGTAAGGAAAAACTTCCGCTTCACAGCCTTAAAACGCTGCCGGCGTAATTTCATAAGCTCGCTTAACACCTCAGGTCTGTCCCCGTTTCCGGCCAGGTCCACCATTCCGTCAAAGTCTTCCTGATTGTGGCCATACTTCTGGGCAAGCCAAAGAAAAAGGGCCGGGTCTTTTTCCTTAATCGCCAGCCTTGCGGCCCCTTTAAAATGCTTCATGAGATAGGCCTCGTATACCTCCTTATACTTTTCCAGAAGATCCACGGGAGTATAAAGCCTTCCAAGAACCAGAGCAGCAGTCACCCGCTCCGGTTCCTGCACCAGGATATGAGGAAACAGGGCATCATATTTATGAAACTGAAACTCTGTCCTGTCAAAACAGTAACGATACATGTGGCCGCAGCCATGCATTTCCCTAAGTATGATCTTGGCTGGCGTATGTTCCACAGACTCCTCATACATTTCAGGAAAAACCAGGTTTGCCTCTCCTTTGGTGCTGCTATAGGTTACAAAAAGTAACTGCCGTAATTCTGCAAGCAGCTCCTTCATGCAGGAGCGCTCCCCGTCAATGATATGAATATTCAAAAAGCGGACCCCCAAACAGCCCGTAAACAATCCGGAACCCACATCAAAAATAGAGCTAAAGCATTCCACGCTGCTTAACTCATAGCAATTATAGAATGCATAGTTTCCTATTTTCCTAATCGTATGAGGCAGATATATCTCATTTAATCTCTCACAGCTTATTTCCGGCGGGAAATCCTTTTCTTGTATCTTAATTGGATTGCCCTCTTCATCACACAGGCGTATCTCTTTTCCCGCCGATGAAAGCACCTCTCTTTTCCCCCAGCCATCGGAAAATGTATAGGCAGCCAGCTCTATCACCGGCAAGCCTCCTATTTTCTCAGGAACTCGTATGGAGCCGTCATACCCCCTGCATCCCAGAATCTGCACATGGTCATCCGTAATCTGATATAAAAACATTTTAAGGTCCTTTCCATTAACCGCTTAACATATCAATATATCAGAAAAAACGAAGAAATGCAACGGGTATTTCTGAAGATACAGAGTCAGTTTACATATTTCTTTATTTCAAACATTTGCTCCAGCAGCAGCCAGTTTGCCCGGAAAAACTGCATAATTTGCCAGTACCCGGCTCCGGTCAGGCCATATTCCTTGATCAAATCAAACTTGGCCTTGTAGCTTCTTACATCCTCAAACCACACCTCGTGCTGGACTCCATATTGCCAATATCGGAAAAATGGTGACATGGCAACCTCATCAAACTGGATCTCCACACCTTGCTCAATGGCAATCCGGACTGCTTCTAAATTGTTAATGGTCTTTGCCCTTGTCACACCTCTCTCATATGGCAAAGGCCAGTCATATCCGTAGTTGGGAATCCCAAGGCTGATCTTTTCTTTCGGTATCTCTGTCAAGGCATAATCCACCACTTTTCTCACCATATTAATGGGAGCCACGGCCATTGGCGGGCCAAACGTGTACCCCCACTCATAAGTCATAAGCAGCACTCTGTTTGCAGCCTCCCCTAATAGCCCGTAATCAACCCCTTCATACAAAAGTCCACTCTGTGCTGCCGATGTCTTGGGGGCCAGCGCTACTGTGACCTGATAGCCGAACTGATTCATGATCTGGGTGGTCCGTTTCACCATCTCCGCATAGCCAATACGGTCATCTGCCATGATATATTCAAAATCAAAATCCATACCTGCAAATCCCTTTTCCAGCATTTTAAGGCCTAAATTCCAGGTAAGCATCTGCTGCACTTCCATATTATGTACTGCCGTAGTAACCAGATTGTTATTAAAATGACCGTCGGGACCAAGAGGGGTGAGTGTCAAAATCGGGCGTACTCCAAACTGCCAGGCCCTGTCTATCATCCAGTCATCAGGGCTTAAGGGTGGCACTAATTCTCCCTCCATGGTAAATCCATAGGAAAATACATAAAGATCGGTCAGATATGGAAGAGTATTCTGCAGATTATCCTGACTGATGATCGGGTACGCATAGCCAAAGACATATAGAGGCATTCTTTCTTCCAGGGGAATATCATCACGAATATAAAGTGCCTGGCCTATAGCCAGGCGGTACGGATAACTGATCTGGTTATCAAATATCAGACTTTCTACCGGTATACCCTGGGAATCAGCAATGGTATCCACGCTGTCCCCACGCTTTACTACATATATTTTCATAGCAGTATCCTTTTACCAGAGTTGGTTAAGCATATGTTAAAAAAATCTGAAACATGACAGAAACAGACATTTTTTAAAAGTTCTTCCCAAAAGTCAGGTAGCTATCTATTAGAAATTCACGAATCACTCTGATACTCTCATTGGCTGACGTTTGACAAAACAACACTATTTTGAAAATCATAATGATATCTATCCTTACACATATAATTTTAAGCTTTGGGGGATACTTTAGAAAAACAGAAAGGATCATAGAATGGAAAATTCAGATACTGTAAACCTGCTGAGAGAATGTGACGCCGGCATAAAAATGGCAGTTTCTTCTATTGATGAAGTGTTAGAACAAGTTTCCAGCACTGATATGAAGAATTTGCTGCAAAAGAGCAAAGAACATCATGAAACTTTAGAACATGAAATACAGAAATCGCTGCATGATCATCAATCTGATGAAAAAGACCCCAGCCCTATTGCAAAAGGAATGTCGTGGATTAAGACTAATATAAAATTAAGCCTAAATAACAGCGATGCAAGCGTGGCTGATCTTATTACAGATGGCTGTGACATGGGTATTAAAACGTTAAACAAATATCTTAACCAATATGAAGCAGCCGATCACTCATCAAAAGAGATTTGTACAAAACTAATAACTATGGAAGAACAGCTTTCTAAAGAACTGCGCAGCTATTTATAAAACAAATGTATCTCATTTTTATTATAGTTTTCCGGCAGCCACGACCGGTAGGATTCCATATCCTACCGGTTTTAACTTTTCAGGCAAATCTATGCTGCTCATGTCTGACATCATTTCTAAAATAAAAACATTTTTATTCATCCAGCGTTTGGTAAAGCAGAAAGCTGGTATTAAGCTTTGGCGCAGATAATAAAATGATATCCAAGCTTCATAAAAATGTAATGTGCTTTTTTACGGCCTTCGTTGTATAATATGGTAAAAGGAGGTATTCGTATGCAGAATATTTTAGTATGTGATGATGACAAACAAATTGTGGAAGCCATTGATATATATTTAACAGGAGAAGGATTTCAAATAATCAAAGCCTATGATGGTTATGATGCCCTGAAGCTTTTGGAGAATCATGAAGTAGATTTAATGATTTTGGATGTAATGATGCCGGGGCTTGACGGGATCAGGACTACCTTAAAAGTCCGTGAGACAAGCAGTATACCCATCATTATCCTTTCCGCTAAATCCGAAGACACAGATAAAATTCTGGGCTTAAACATCGGAGCTGATGATTATATAACTAAACCATTTAACCCCTTGGAACTAGTAGCCAGGGTGAAATCCCAGCTGCGCCGCTATACCCAGCTTGGTAATATGAATCAGCAGCCTTCAGGACAAGAGTATAAATGCGGTGGCCTGGCCATTAATGACGATAATAAGGAAGTTGCAGTAGAAGGCGAGCTGATCAAGCTGACTCCCATTGAATACAACATCCTGCTTCTTCTGGTAAAAAATGCCGGCAAGGTATTTTCCATTGACGAAATTTATGAACAGATCTGGAATGAAGAAGCCATCGGAGCTGATAATACGGTTGCAGTGCATATACGTCATATACGGGAAAAAATCGAAATCAATCCAAGAGAACCCCGTTATCTTAAGGTAGTATGGGGTGTTGGCTATAAGATTGAAAAACAATAGGAGTATGTATGAAAAAAAGAACAGATTTTGCAGCCTTCCTGCACATGCTTTTCTCCCTCCTCGTTGTCATCGGTGTCTCCATTATGTACAACAATTCTCATTATGGAGAAGGCATCCGCTGGATCACTCATGAAACCTATGAGGACACGCCTGGTTTCACCCGCCAGCTCAAATCCGATATTGATGATATTTTTAATTATGTAAAATATAAAGAAGTGTTTGAAACCAACGGAAAACTTGATTATTCCAAGCCCATTGCCAGGGTCACGGAAGGTCCTGGAACCATAAAAGAATATACAGTGGATGAGATGATCCGCAGAGCCAAGTCCATGGGTCTTTATCTGAATGAGCAATTTAAGGTGAGCGGAGGACAACCAGCCTCCAATGATGAAGATTCCTCTGTACGGGTTGATTACCGGGCTTACGAACCAGACTTTAAGATCACCGAGCCTGGAGAAGCATTTCTCACTATGGACCAGCTGGCTTATGAGGTGCTGACCCATCTGGGCAATTACTATTCTTTTTATTACCGCTTTATCCAGAACCCCAGTAATCTTAAATTTGAAATCCGCTATCACAACACCGAGGAAGATTATAAGCTTTACAGCAATGTTTCCGGCAAAACCATTAATGACTTTAAGGCCATGGGAAAATATCTTTACGTAACCGGCGAAGCCCTTTACGTGGATTCCAATTTAAGTAATGT
>JAEWPQ010000188.1 GCA_023460575.1 Bacillota bacterium | reverse complement strand
GTTCATCACTACCGCATCAGGTTCCAGCCGGGTGGTCTTTAAATTCTCCCGGATGCATTCTGCAGCTTTTGGATTTTGTTCCACCATAACTGCCAGCTTTGCGCCTCTGCTTAAAGCCTCTATTCCGATCGCACCGCTTCCGGAGAATAAATCCAGAAAACAGCAGTCCGTAATACTGTCATGAATCATATTAAATAGTGTTTCTTTTATTCTGTCTGTAGTAGGTCTAGTATCCAGACCTTCTATTGTCTTTAATATAAGCCTTCTGGCTTTTCCGGCAATTACTCTCATATACAGCTTCCTCACATTATTTTTCCAAACTATTATAGTATGAATACGGAAATTATACAACAAAAAAAAGAAAGGAGCTGCAGCTCCTTCATAATCAAATTGATGATTACCGGCTGCAGCTCCTTTTGAATTGTTACAGATTATTTTCCTGCAATCTGTCTTTCATAGGCTTCGATCATTTTTTTAACCATATATCCGCCTACGGAACCATTCTGTGCGGAAGTTAAGTTGCCGTTGTAACCGCTTGTTAACGGTACTCCTAATTCATTTGCTACTTCCATTTTGAAACGATCCATTGCTTCTTTTGCTTCTGGTACATTTGTAGTGTTAGATTTTCCTGACATAATTAAATGCCTCCTTTTCATCTATTCACCATGTCAAATTTTTTTTTCATGGTGTGTTTTGTGCTACACTCCTATTATGGCTTTAATAGGTTGAAATACACTAGAAGGTTTTTCGTAAAATGTTATTTTCAGGAAAAATTTTAACTGCTTCAGATTACTTATAAAGCTGCAATGGCTATCAGTCTTCACTGAGTATCTTTTCTATATTTGTTTTGACCAGCTGGAAAGCAACTTCATTCATACCGCTGTTTATAATTACGTCGGCCATAGGTTTTGTTGGTTCCACATAAAGATAATGCATAGGCTTTACGGTAGTTAAATACTGCTCCACAACGCCTTCAATATCTCTTCCACGCTCTTTCACGTCGCGGATTACACGGCGTAAAATTCTCTCATCTGCATCAGCCTCAACAAAAATCTTAATATCAAACATATTTCTTAAACGTTCATCTGCAAATACTAAAATGCCTTCAACTAAAATAACCTTTTTAGGCGCTATTTTAACGAACTTGTCAGAACGGTTGTGTTTGGAATAATCATAAATCGGACAGTCCACCGAATCCCCGCTTCGCAGTGCAGCCAGCTGATCCAGCAAAAGCTCTGTCTCAAATGCTTCCGGATGATCGTAATTCATTTTTTTTCTTTCTTCAAAAGGAACCCCATCCTGTCGTTTATAATAATTATCATGGTAAAGAACTGCTATATTATCACAAAACGCTTCTTTCAGCCGGTTGGTAAATGTTGACTTTCCTGAACCGGTACCTCCGGCAATTCCTATTATAACACAATTCATCTTCCGCAATCCTCCACTTATCTGGTCCTGTTCACACAAAACTTATTTTATCAGAAAGACTGGATGAATTCAATGGTTTTCCTGCCTGTATCTGCTTTTATCCTTTTATTTCATTATAGTAATTTGCCAGAGTAACAGTCACATAAGGATATACATAAATATAAGCCAGACAGCAGGTGATTAATGCAAGTAAATGCCACAGGATAAAGGAGAGACTTAAAACAAAAAATTCCCATAATCGTCCGTCCATCATATCTTTACTCTCTTCTATACACTGGAAAATACCTTTTTCCGGATTTTCTACCATAATAAAAATCGCCTGGGAATACCGTAATGCCGCAATGATACCAGGAATAATAAGCAGAATGGACCAGAGAGTGATAAATAAGCCCATCATAAAGGAAAGCCCCAAAGCCTTCAGCAAATATGAGGTACTGGAAAATAAATCTCCATAAGACATGGATTCATCACGTTTTGCCACTTTTAAACAGTAAGACAGATAACCAAAATCCAGCAGTGTGCTTATAATAAAATAGATCACAAAGAAAATAATACTAAATATTATATATGGCTGCCACTGGTCAAGACCTGCCTGACTATCTTCAAGTATCTTCTGCCATTTATCCAGAAAAAGCTGGATTACTGATAAAACCGTAAGGATCACTCCCATAATGACAGTAACCAGGTACGGGTTTATGAGTGCCTGCTTCATGGCACTTTTAGCATCTGCCTTTAAAGCTTCTCTATTCATACCAATGCCTCCTTTTCCATACTTTTATTTAAATTATTACAGATTCAGCCTGTCGTAACTTTTCTCCAGATATTCACTGAGCTTTCTGCCCAGTTCCGCATTCTCCTCTTTTTCCAGATCAGGATCTTCCGAAAAAATATGCTTAACTTCCTCTGATACTGTTTTTAACAGATTGGCATCAGTAAAAATATCTGCCAGCTTAAACTCCATCTCGCCGCTTTGCCGTATGCCGAATATATCACCAGGTCCTCTTAATTTTAAATCTTCCGAAGCAATGAAAAAGCCGTCATTGGACCGGTTTAAAATATCCAGCCGTTCCTTGGTGCCATCCTGATCCGAGCCATTCACTAAAATACAGTAAGACTGATATTTGCCGCGCCCCACCCTTCCTCTCAGCTGATGAAGCTGGGCCAGTCCGAAGCGTTCCGCATTCTCAATCATCATAACCGTAGCGTTGGGCACATTAACCCCTACTTCAACTACGGTAGTAGAAACAAGAACTGAGATTTCACCGGCTGCAAACCGTTCCATAATGCTGTTTTTTTCTTTTGCTTTCATTTTCCCATGAAGATATTCAGTACTGATTCCGGGAAGAGATTTTTTTAACGCAGCGGTGTAGTCCACCACATTCTCCGCTTCTATCATCTCACTTGCTTCAACCATGGGGCAGATCACATAAGCCTGGCGTCCGGCTGCAACTTCTTTTTTTATAAAATCATAAGCCTTTTTCCGGTACCCGGTATCCACCACACAGTTCTTTATAGGAAGACGATTGGCAGGGAGTTCATCGATCACGGAAATGTCCAGATCACCGTAAATAATGATGGCAAGAGTTCTCGGTATGGGGGTCGCGCTCATAACCATTACATGGGGCTCTTCTCCCTTTTTTCCAAGAAGTTCTCTCTGGCCCACGCCGAACCGGTGCTGCTCATCTGTAATAACCAGAGCAAGATTATCATAGATGACCTTATCCTGAATAAGAGCATGGGTGCCTATTATGATATCGGCTTCATGGGCCGCTATTTTCTCATAAGCAATTCTTTTTTCGTTTGCAGTCATGGAACCGGTATCGAGAATGGGCACCTTACTAATCTGGTATTTTAAAAACAACTCTGTCATGGATTCATAATGCTGCCTGGCAAGAACTTCTGTGGGAACCATCAAAGCGCCCTGACAGCCGTTATAAGCCGCCTGCAGCAATGCCAGTATGGCGATAATGGTTTTTCCCGATCCAACATCTCCCTGTACCAGGCGGTTCATAACAAGACCTCCCGTTATGTCTGCATAGACCTCATCAAGAACCTTCTGCTGGGCACCTGTCAGGGAATAAGGCAGCTTTGCCTGAAATGCTTTAACTTCCTCTGACAACCGGAACGTAAAGGGACTGGTTCTGTTCTCTCTTCCGTCTTTCAAGCGCCTGACAGCCATTAAAAAGAGAAAAAACTCATCAAAAACCAGTCTTTTTCTGGCAAATAAAAGTTCTTTCCTGTCTGACGGAAAATGAATATGTTCAATTGCAAAATTGTATTCTGCCAGTTCATGCTTCATTCGCAGCCTGGCAGGCAGATAATCCCTGCTCATAAGGCGGACACTCAGCGCCTGCTTCTGAGCCCTGACAATGGTTTTATTGCTCAGACCCTTAGTCTGGCCGTAAACAGGCTGCATGGAATGAATGATCTCCTCATAAGCCTCCGCTGTATACACTTCCGGCTGCTCCATGATAAGCCGTCCGCTTTTCTTAATAACTTTTCCGCGAAAAACAGCCCGCATCCCCGCCTTTAAGGTAGAATGCAGATAGGGCATGTTATACCAGATCATCTGGAGTGTGCCGGATCCATCTCTTAAAACAGCTGTGACAACCTGTACGCGGCTGTAACGTTTTACATCTGGTGTTCTCTCAAGCATTCCGCACACTGTCATGACTGTGTCCGGTCTGATTTCAGCTATAGGTGAGGGTTCCTCATACGTATCATATGCCCGTGGATAATATTCCAGAAGATCTTCTATGGTATTCACTCCAATCTTTTGAAACAGCTTTCCGGTTTTTTCTCCAATTCCTTTCAGCGTTTCAATGGGTTTTTGGTTCATTCTCTCATGCGCCTCCTTTCATGCTGATTCTCAGAATACCAAAAACCGGGCAGACATAAGTCTCGTCTGCCCGGTATCATACAGTCCTGATTCCTTATTCCACGGAAATCAGGTAATAGTAAATCGGCTGACTGCCGGAATGAAGTTCCACTTCACAATTTGAGAATTGTTCTTCTGTTTTCTCCTTCAGGGCAGCGGCATCTTCCCCGCTCACATCCCTGCCATAATAAATGGTAATGAGTTCTGATTCTTCCTCTACCATAGCTTCCAGCGATTTAAGGGCAGTAGCTTCAATATCTTCTCCAACAGCAAGAATTCCATTGTCTCCCAGAGCCATGATATCGCCCTCTTTGATTTCTATATCATCAATCGTAGTGTTGCGGACTGCATAAGTAATCTGTCCGGTCTTTACACGGGCCATTTCTTCCGTCATGTTTGCTTCGTTCTCATCAGGAGATAAATCAGGTGCAAAATTAATGATTGCAGTGATTCCCTGAGGAATTGTCCTGGAAGGAATTACGATAACTCTCTTATTCTCTACCAGACTCTTCGCCTGCTCTGCAGCCAGAATAATGTTCTTGTTGTTCGGCAGGATGTAGATTGTATCTGCATTCACCCGGTCGATGGCGTTTAACATATCCTCTGTACTGGGATTCATGGTCTGACCGCCCTGGATTAAATAATCCGCTCCGATACCGCGAAAAATTTCATCAAGGCCTTCCCCTGCAGAAACAGAGATAAAGCCGTATTGCTTTCTTGGCTCAGACTTCTTTTCCTCCGCCTTCTGCTGAGCTGCCAGTTTTTCTGATTCCTTAATCAGTCTTTCGTGATGCTCCTCCCTCATGTTGTCAATCTTCATGCGGGATAAGGAACCAAGAGTAAGCGCCTTTTGAATGGCAAGCCCCGGATCATTGGTATGAACGTGAACTTTTACAATATCATCATCCGACACAACTACCAGGGAATCTCCTATGGATTCTAAGTATCCTTTGAATTCCTGCTCTGTTTTTTCATTATATGGCTTTTCTAAATTAACTATAAATTCTGTACAATATCCGAATTTAATATCTGCTTCTTTCAGGGCAATTCCTTCAGAACTTATAACTGTCTCCACACGTCCTGCGGTTTCCACAGTCAGATCAACTTCCTTACCTGTAAGGAAATTAAAAGCCCCTTTTACCACCTGCATCAGTCCCTGCCCGCCGGAATCCACGACACCCGCCTGCTTTAATACAGGAAGCATCTCAGGAGTCTGGCTTAAAACATAATCGCCCTGCTCAATGATCTGATTGCAGAATTCAATGATATCCTCTGTTTCAGTCACCAGCTCAGCAGCTCTTTCTGCCATACCTCTTGCGACTGTCAGAATGGTGCCCTCTTTGGGTTTCATAACGGCCTTATAGGCTGTCTCTGTGGCTCTGACAAAGGAATTAGCCAAAATAGTAACTGTCACCTGGTCAGCGGAGGAGATCTCTTTTGTAAATCCCCGGAACAACTGGGATAAGATTACGCCGGAGTTTCCTCTTGCGCCTCTTAAAGAACCGGAAGAAATTGCCTTTGACAGAGATTCCATGGTTGGATTCTCAATGGCAGCCACCTCTTTTGCAGCTGACATTATGGTCATTGTCATATTCGTCCCGGTATCTCCATCCGGAACCGGAAAAACATTCAATTCATTAATCCAGTCCTTTTTGGCTTCCAGTTCTTTTGCACCTGCTAAAAATGCTTTCTGCAGCATCTTTGCGTCTATATACTTCATACCCACAGGTAGTTTCCTCCTTAATCAATCACTCTTACGCCTTCGACAAAGATGTTAATCTTATCTACCGTCATACCGGTGAATTCTTCTACTTTGTATTTTACATTTTC
>JAEWPQ010000187.1 GCA_023460575.1 Bacillota bacterium | reverse complement strand
TACGTTTACAATCATGCCTTTAAATGGTCCAATATGGGATACGCCAGTGCCATGTCCTGGGTCATGCTGGCTTTAATAAGCATTATTACATTCCTGCTTTTTAAGACATCAAAATTCTGGGTATTTACAGAAGCAGACCAATAAGGAGGATAATAACATGACAAACAAACATAAAATACAGGCTTCTGCCTATCATTTATTTGTCTGTGTTCTTGGATTGCTTATGATTTATCCGGTTCTCTGGATGGTCAGCGGCTCGCTTAAGAATAATGCAGAAATCTTAAATGGAGGAATGAACTTAATTCCCCCTCAGTGGAGATTCTCCAATTTTTTTACTGGCTTTAAGGGTTTCGGAGGTATTACCTTTCAAACCTTTTTTTCCAATTCATTTTTTATCGCATCTGTTTCCACCCTGGCAACTGTTCTGTCATCATCCTGTGTTGCTTATGCATTTTCCAGGGTAAGCTTTAAAGGACGCAACATCTGGTTTATGTCCATGATCTGCACCATGATGCTTCCGGCCCAGATTATTCTGGTACCCCAATACATTATTTATAATAAACTTGGCTTTGTAGGAACCTATCTTCCTCTCATACTGCCCCATTTTTTCGGCCAGGCATTTTTCATCTATCAGATGATGCAATTTGGTGCAGGAATACCAAAGGACCTTGATGAAGCAGCAATTATAGACGGCTGCAGCAAATATTCGATTTTTACCAGAATTTTTCTTCCTCTTTTGAAACCATCCATTGTAACCACAGTCATTATTCAGTTTTACTGGAAATGGGATGATTTTATGTCTCCCATGATTTATTTAAGTAAACCCCGTATGTATACTGCGTCAGTCGCAATAAAAAACTTTGCAGATTCAACATCAACAACCGATTATGGAGCAATGTTTGCCATGTCCGCGCTCTCATTGATCCCCGTATTTCTGATCTTCTTATTCTTTAACCGTTACCTGGTGGAAGGGATCAGCGGAAGTGGCATCAAAGGATAATTAACATACAGAGAGGAAAAAACGTGAAAATCGAAACCAGTGTAGCATTTCAGACTTCCAGTGAACTTTTGCAAAAGCTGATGGATTCAGCAGAAAGAAAAACTCTGAATAACTTAAAAATGTTTGAGAACAGGCTCGTCCTGATAGAAGGAGGAGGATATGAAAAAATATGGCTGGAAACCCAGCCTATGGGCGGAGAAATGTATGCCAAACGAAATATGGAGGCAGGGCTTAATAACCAGCTTCTTTTCATGGAACATCAAAGACCGGATGGCCGGCTTCCCGGAAGCATCGCTTTAATCAACAATCAGATCACTCCACAGTTTGATAAATTTCAGGGCTTTTGTTTCCCCTCTTCAGCTCTTAACATGTATTACTTAATGGGTAAAGATGAAGAATATTTAACTCTTCTTTACCTCACTTTAGAAAAATTTGATTCCTATCTATGGAGTACCAGGGATTCAGACGGAGACGGCTGTCTGGAAAGCTGGTGTAAATACGATACAGGCGAGGATCATGCACTTCGCTATTATGATGCTCCCGATTCCTGGAGTAAAGAGACTCCTCCCACAGATTATAAAGCAGTTCCCATGGCTTCTCTGGATATTATGAGTTTTTCTTACTCTGCCAGAGAAACCCTTTCCATAATCAGCTCTATACAAGGAAATGAAAACCGTAAATACGAATGGAAAAGAAAGGCATTAGCCATCCAGAAAGCCATTAACGACTATCTCTGGATGGAATCAAAAGATGCCTGCTTTGACCGGGATAAAAACCACAATATTATAAATGTTTTATATCACAATAATTTAAGAGCCATGTACTGGAACAGTTTTACCAGGTCCATGGCAGAACGTTTTGTTACAAAACATTTATTAAACCCAGATGAGTTCTGGACGTATATGCCTCTCCCATCTGTCGCAGCAAATGATCCTCTTTTCCGTAATATAAAAACGAATAACTGGAGCGGACAATGTGAGGCCCTGACCTATCAGAGGGCCATCCGGGCTCTTGAGAATTATGGATATGATTATCTGATCCCCCAGCTGGGCAAAAAACTGTTTCATGCCATTGGAGATTCCTGTGTTTTCGTACAGCAATATGATCCGTTTACAGGCTCGCCATCCCTGATATCGCTGGATGGTCTGCAGGATTCCTATGGTCCAGCCATGTTATCGGTTATGGAATATACTTCCCGTATGTATGGTGTACACTTAGAACAGAATCATATTTTCTGGGGAACAGCCGGAGGAAATGAATGTAGCTATGAGCAGATCTGGGGAAATCATTCATTTAAAATTCAAAATGATGGGAAATGCGCTATGGCTTTTATTGATGGAAAAAAAGTTTTTCAATCAGGAAAAGATCTAAAGATCATAACCGATCTTTCCGGTAATCTTCTTTATATAAAGCAATTGTCTGATGACGCCGACTTACGGAACATAAAAACATACGGAATATTACCATAAAACAAATAAAGTCTCCGGCATGATTCAATTACCGGAGACTTTATTAATTCTTATTTTAAATTAATAAATGTGATTCATTTATTAATTTCTCATTACCTTAAAAAGTGCCTGAGTGATAGCAACAGTCAGAATCGCCGCAACGATTGCCTCCGGAATCCCATTTATACAGATAATTCCAATAATTACTGAATAAATTCCTTCCGTCAGACCCTTAGCTGCCTGTCCGTACTCTTTACCAAAAAGAAAATAAATCAGATTCATTACCAGCAATGTGTTGGTTAATGATCCGGCAACTCCAGCCGCCGCAAGTGCTGCAGTCATTTTAAACTTACTTCCCTTTAAGGCTTTTAATACTCCTTTAAACACATAATACGCCACGATTCCAATTAAAATTCTTGGTACCATACAGATAACCAGGCTTCCCAGATTGCCTCCGTACTCTCCCACTTTTACAAATGGTGAGAAGACAAACGAGGTTGGATTTGGCATGTTGGTGTTTTTCCACAGACTTGTCAGTCCAAAAATCATTCCCAGAAATCCTCCATATTTTGGTCCAAGTATTATGGCTCCAATAATGACCGGAACGTGAATGATGGTGGCGTTCATAAATCCCAAAGGAATAAATCCGAAGGGCGTAAACGCCATGATGATGATAAGGGCAACAAATATAGCTGCCAGTACCATGTCGCGTGTTTTGTTTCCAGTATTCATATTTTTCCTCCTGTGCTACTGTTCTTTTATAAGATACAATGCATGTGGTTACATCTGCATTATACATAACTGACCATTATCCGTCAATCCTGTCTATTAAATCGACATTTC
>JAEWPQ010000186.1 GCA_023460575.1 Bacillota bacterium | reverse complement strand
CATAATGTTATAAAAGAACCGTTGCATTGCATAAGGACACGTTGGAGGAGAAACAAATGCTTTACGAAGAGAAAACGATAGAAACCATTCCGGTTGGACCATTGGGCTTAATTCCTTTAAAAAGCTGCAAGGAACTGGGAGAAAAAGTGAATGATTACCTGGTAGCATGGAGACAGGATCGGGAAAGTGAACATAAATCTACCATCGCTTTTTCCGGTTATCAGAGAGATACTTATATCATTGGAGCCAGCACCCCCAGATTTGGAACCGGAGAGGCGAAAGGAACCCTGCAGCAGTCAGTGCGAGGCGATGATCTTTATATCATGGTTGACGTATGCAACTACAGTCTGACCTATTCTCTGTGCGGGATGACCAACCACATGTCCCCTGATGATCATTTCCAGGATTTAAAGCGTGTGATCGCAGCATCTGCAGGTAAACCAAGGCGTATTAATGTGATCATGCCTTTTTTATATGAAAGCCGTCAGCATAAGCGTTCCAGAAGAGAATCACTTGACTGTGCTTTGGCGCTTCGCGAGCTTGTGAATATGGGTGTGGAAAACATTATTACCTTTGATGCCCACGATCCCAGAGTTCAGAATGCCATTCCTTTAAAAGGATTTGAGACTGTTCAGCCAATTTACCAGTTTATCAAATACTTATTAAAAGAAGAGAAGGACCTGGATATTGACAGCGAGCATATGATGGTAATCAGCCCGGACGAAGGCGGGATGGGACGTGCAGTATTCTTTGCCAATGTTCTGGGACTTGATATGGGTATGTTCTACAAGCGGCGTGATTATACCCAGATTATAAATGGGCGCAATCCAATTGTTGCGCATGAATTCCTGGGAAGCAGTGTGGAAGGCAAAGATGTAATCATCGTTGATGACATGATCTCCTCTGGCGAAAGTATGCTTGATGTTGCAAAAGAGCTGAAGAGAAGAAAGGCCAGAAAAGTATTTGTGTGCGCTACTTTCGGACTCTTTACCAACGGTCTTGCAAAGTTTGATGAATATTATGAAAATGGCCTGATCGACAGAATTTTAACTACCAATCTGGTATACCAGACACCGGATCTTCTGTCCAGACCTTATTATATCAATGTTGATATGAGCAAATACATTGCTCTTATAATTGACAATTTAAACCATGATGCTTCCCTGAGCGGCCTGCTCAATCCGACTAACAGAATTAACCGTCTGCTGGAGCGTTACCGCGCCGGAGACCGTTAATATATGGAGGGGGATCTATGGAGCGGTTAACAAAAGAAAAATTAGTTTTAGCGGGTCTGACCATATTCTCCATGTTTTTTGGGGCGGGAAATCTGATATTTCCACCCTTTTTAGGTGCCTCAGCAGGAACAGCTTCCTGGGTTGCAGTGGCAGGATTTGCAGTAACCGCAATTGGCTTTCCTGTGTTAGGAGTCGTCGCAGTTGCCCAGTCCGGCGGGCTGGATAAGCTGGCGGGACGGGTTCACCCGAAGTTTGCATTTATTTTTACCTTTTTAATTTATTTATCCATCGGGCCGTGCCTTGCCATTCCCAGAACTGCAAGCACCTCCTTTGAAATGGCAGTTGTTCCTTTTCTAAAGGAGGGGAGCTCAAGCGGGCTGATGCAGTTTTTGTACTCGGTGGTATTTTTTTCCATTGCATTTGTGGTAGCTTTAAAACCTGATAAGCTGACAGACCGTCTGGGTAAGATTCTGACCCCTATACTTTTGATTCTGATAGCAGTGATCTTTGCAGGTTGTATCATTCAGCCGGCAGGGGCCTATGGGCAGCCTTCAGAAACATATCAGAAGGCACCGTTTATCAAAGGCTTTCTGGAAGGCTATATGACCATGGATACCATTGCAGCTTTAAATTTTGGGATTATTATATCGCTTAATATAAAAGCCATGGGCATAAAAAAAGAGGCGGATGTGGTCCGCGAAACCATTCGGGCGGGTTTTTTTGCAGGAGGAATCCTTTTGCTGGTCTACAGTGCCTTATGTCATGTAGGTGCAGTGACAGGCGGCGCATTCGGTATAGCTGAGAATGGTGCTCAGACCTTAAACAAAGCGGTACAGTTCTTATATGGAAAAGCCGGTCTTGTTCTGCTTGCGGCTGTTTTTTTCATCGCTTGCCTGAATACCTGCATCGGTCTGATCAGCTGTTGCAGCAAGTATTTCTGCACCATTATACCAAAGGTAGGATACAGGACGTGGGCTTTTTTATTCGCCCTGGTCAGTCTGATTATTTCCAATGCGGGACTTAATAAGATACTGGAGATTTCAGTCCCGGTTTTAAATGCTCTTTATCCAATATCCATTGTACTGATTATACTTTCTTTCGCGTTTCGCGATGGGAAGCGATGGAGAGCGGTCTATGTCTGTACCATGGGATTAACCGGAATTACAGGAGTGCTTCTGGCTATGGAACAGGCAGGAGCTGGATTTTTACATGTCCTGCTTATAAAGCTTCCGTTTTATTCGGCTGGACTTGGCTGGATTTTTCCTTCAGCCTTTGGCATTGTAATCGGAGTTATAATCGGGTCAGTTAAAACCCGTGATTAATAGAAAATCCCTGAGAGAGATTAAAACCTCTTTCAGGGATTTTCTTATATTTCGATTAAATGATAAGGCATTAAGTTGGCAGTCATCATCTGCGCCTCCCGCTGGTGGCAGGTGAAAATAATAATCTGATTGGTATAAGTAGCTGACAGCCATTTTAAACCGGTCTTAAGTCTGTCGTCATCATAAAGGACAAAGCTGTCATCGAATATAAACGGCATCTTTTCATCACCTGTCTGAATTAAGGTGGCAGCAGCCAGACGAAGAGCCAGATAAACCTGGTCCATGGTTCCGCTGCTGACCTGCTCTAAAGGCACCAGCTTGGTTTTGGTATTTAAGAAGATATTAAGGTTTTCATCTACGCTCATGCTGGTGTAGATCCCGCCTGTGATCCCGGCAATTAAATCAGAAGCTGCCTTATTTAAGTAAAGTCCGAAAGAGTCCCGTATGGATGAAGATAAGTTGGTCATGGTCTCCAGGGCTAAGTCTACTGCGGAGATTTCCTCCCGTAAACGGTCATTTTCACCAAGAATGTGCTTCAACCCTTCCGCCTGAGTCTTACAGCCGGAGAGATGATCCAGCTTCTTTTCCAGCTCCCACTGGCTTTTTTGCTGCGTTTCAATGGTCACTCCGCAGCCTTCCAGCTTTTTATTCAGCTCTTCGATCTCAGCAGCTTTCTGACTGATGGCAGCCTCCGATTTGGAGACAGCAGAGCAGAGACGGGTGAATTCTGCCATGCGGTTCTGAAACGCCTGCATGGAATCTGGGGAAATGTCTGTATCCCCTAAGTGCCTGGACAGGATTTCCTGAAGTATCTTGCCGCTCATTTCCATATCTTTCAGGTGATGGCGAAGTCTTAGAAAAAGGATTAAGCCGATCAGATAGAAAATAAGGGCTCCGCTCACGAAAACACTCAGAAGCAGGATGAGATCAACTCCGTAATACGTGGAGAAATAATTAGATTCCCCCATATAGTAAATAATCCCGGTGCTGCAAAGCAGAAGTGTTGCAATAATTAATGAAATGGCGGAAGCAATCTTTCTTGGCTTACGGTTACAGGCTGCCTGGGCCTCCATGTAATCATCATAATGTACCTTTGCCTTCTGGGAATAGGACTGAATGGATTCATGGTCGGTAAACTGGTTGCCTGTGAGAACCTGCCGGCCTCTTGCTACTTTCTTGATCAGCTCTTCCTTTTCCGCCTGCAGTTCTTCCAAATCAGTCTTCATGTCTACGCGAAGCTTCTGATAGCTTTGAATCTGATTTTCATATTCAGGAGCTGAAATCTCCTTTTCTATATTGCGGATTTCACTTAATAACGAGGTATAGGTGCGGGCTGCTTCCGGCACCATCTGGGCTTCCAGCTCTTTTCTCTGGGACTTTAAGCAGGCTGCGGCTTTTGTGATGTTAAGGGCGAGATTACCCGTTGTATTTAAGTTTGCAATATAGTTTTTCAGCTCTGTTACCATGCCTTCGTCAGTAGCACTTTTTAACTGGCCGATGCTGATGGTGTTGATGTAGGAGGTCTCGCTTAATCCGCACAGAAGGTCATCTAAGAACGCTTTGGTGGGCTCGATTTCCCGTCCTGCCGTTTCATCTACCACCTTAAACTCTTTTTTGTTCTTCTGGAAGGTGCGCTCGATACGGTAGATATGTTCCTTATGTTCCACGCGGATCTGGCCTTCGTAGGTTCCGCTGTTTTCCCATGGCTCAAAACGGGAGTAGAGATCGTTTCTGGAAGCTCTGCCTCTTTGCCGTTCGATTCCAAAGAGCATGCTGCGTATAAACGTATGGATTGTGGATTTTCCAGCCTCATTTTTTCCGTAAACAATGTTGATTCCGTCATGGAACGTTAAGTTCCTGCCATGGAATTTCCCAAATCCATTGATATAGATGTCCAGTATTTTCATGGGTCAGCTCCTTTCATCCGTAGTACGAAGCAAAGCATTGATTCCGTAATAAAGTGCTTTTTTCTCCACCCCGCTCATCTCTGGCTTCTGTAGTGCCTGAATAAAGAAGCCGATCATGTCGCTTGGGTGTTCAGCAAAGAGAGCCGAGAAATTATATTGTGGTTCCGACTCGTCAATAATTTCCAAAATTTTAAAACGGGCAGACAGCATGTCTAAATCGAATGTAATATCAGGATCTCTCATACCCCGTATGCGGAACCGGTAAATGTTATCTCCGCCCCGGTTCTGAATTTCCTGGGTGATTTTCATGGCAAGTTCTGTATTCGTGGTGGCAGGGGTAACATTGACTGCAAGAGAGATGTACTGAAGCCTTGCGAGTGGAATGAATTTTAATGAAGTTACCATACGGGTCACCTCATTGATCTCCCCTACCATCATGCCGTGAGGACCGGATTCTGTTTTGTCCAGAGGTTCCAGAGAACCCGCAAATGCCATACGGTTTTCAATAAGAATCTCAGGGCGGTGAATGTGTCCCATGGCGATATAGGAAAAGTCAAGATTTGACATGGCACCTTTATCAAAGGGGATATGATTGGCATCTCCTCCATGACCTAAAAGGACGTGAATTCTTCCATTGTTAGGCACCTTCAAGTGGTCAAGGCGGTTTTCTGGTATCTCAACGGAGTGATAGCTGAAGCCATAGACCTCCGTATTAATTTCCTTAAAATAAACGCTTTCCAGCTCTTCTCCCATGATATAAGTCACGTTTGGAGCCCAGGTAAAGCTTAAAAGGGCGGAGTTATTACGGACGCGGTCATGATTTCCGGCAATGATGACCACACGGACTCCCGGAATGGTTGAAAATAAATAATTAACCTCTTTTAAATCTCTGGCAAGAGGCTGACGGTGAAAAAGATCACCGGAAATAAAAAGACAGTCAGCTTCCAGAGTCTTAGCCTGGCTTACGGCCTTTGAAAAGGTGTCCTTTATATCCTGGAAACGTTCCCTGCTCCAGGGTTTATCGCTGTCAGGGCTCATGCCCCAGTGAACATCTGCAATATGTATGAATTTCATCGTCAATACCTCGCTGGTACAGCACTGCATGAAGGAACCTGATGCCTGCTGTACGTATTCCTCTTTCATAGACTTGGAACCACATATAAAAGAAATTCGAAACTCCCTTTATATATGGTTCCCGTATAAAGAGGCTGTCTGATTTATTGGCAGCAGCCTCAGCGGCTTATAATTCGCAGTTGTTAACGGTTCTTGGGAATGGAACGACGTCGCGGATATTGGCCATGCCGGTTAAATACATGACGCAGCGTTCAAATCCAAGTCCGAATCCCGCATGGCGGGTGGAACCGTATTTTCTTAAGTCAAGGTAGAATTCATAATCTTCTTTCTTAAGTCCCAGCTCATCCATACGTGCGGTAAGCTTGTCTAAGTTATCTTCTCTCTGGCTTCCGCCTATGATCTCACCGATTCCGGGAACCAGGCAGTCAACAGCGGCAACAGTTTTGTTATCCGGGTTCATTTTCATGTAAAATGCTTTAATTTCCTTTGGATAATCCGTGACAAATACCGGTTTTTTAAAGAGCTGTTCTGTTAAATAACGTTCATGCTCTGTCTGTAAGTCACAGCCCCAGAATACTTTATAATCAAATTCTTCATTGTGTTTTTCTAAAAGCTCAACCGCTTCCGTATAAGTCACATGAGCGAATTCAGAATTTAGTACATGGTTCAGCCTGTCTAATAGTTCCTTGTCCACAAACTGATTGAAGAAGTTCATCTCTTCCGGAGCATGCTCAAGAACGTAACGGATCACGTATTTCAGCATGGATTCTGCAAGTTCCATATCATCCTGCAGGTCAGCAAATGCCATCTCAGGCTCAATCATCCAGAATTCAGCAGCGTGCCTGGTAGTATTGGAGTTTTCGGCACGGAATGTAGGACCAAAGGTATATACATTTCTGAAAGCCATAGCATAGGTCTCGGCGTTCAGCTGTCCGCTTACAGTTAAATTGGTAGGTTTTCCGAAGAAATCCTGGGTAAAGTCCACAGCGCCATCCTGGGTCATGGGAATATTCTTTAAATCCATGGTTGTAACCTGGAACATCTCTCCGGCACCTTCACAGTCACTTCCCGTGATGAGTGGAGTGTGCACATACACAAAATCCCGCTCCTGGAAGAACTGATGGATGGCATAGGCGATAAGAGAACGCACCCGGAAAACTGCCTGAAACGTATTCGTTCTGGGACGCAGATGAGAGATGGTTCTTAAATATTCAAAGGAATGACGCTTTTTCTGAAGAGGATAGTCCGGAGCAGAGGCACCTTCAATGTCGATTTTTGCGGCCTGTATCTCAAAAGGCTGTTTGGCTTCCGGTGTTGGAACAAGGGTACCGGTGACGATAACTGCAGCGCCTACGTTCAGCTTTGATATATCTGAAAAGTTCTCCATTGTGTCGTGATATACAATCTGAAGGGTATCAAAGTAGCTTCCGTCATTTAAGACGATGAAACCGAAGGTTTTGGAATCTCTTAAGCTTCTCACCCAGCCCCCGATTGTAACTTCCTTGTTAAGAAATGAGTCTTTGTCTCTATATATTTGTCTTACTGTGGTTAAATCCATAATAGCTTCTCCTTTTACATGTTCGCATACTTAATAAGATTATACTGTATTTTCAGCCTTGATTCAAGGGGGAGGGGAGCAAAAACGCCGGATAAATGCTAAAATGTAAAAGAAATGACAAAAGCATGAAAAATGTCGGAAAATGCACAAAAAATTATCACAATAATTCAAAAATTTGTTCACTATT
>JAEWPQ010000185.1 GCA_023460575.1 Bacillota bacterium | reverse complement strand
GGGGAATATGCTCAATAATCCGCTGGCGTACAGGAATTCACTGGGTGAACAGCAATTGTCAAAGATGACTGATTCAGAACGAAAACAGATGTTTATGAATACAGGAATTCTTTGCGATAAAATTAATTCCGTGTACTTATTGAAAGGTATGAAAGAGGAGATGCCGGATGTGTACCGGGCGGCGGACAAGCTTTTAATGATTCCTGATATTTTAAATTATCTTCTGACAGGAAAAATGCTGAATGAACCCAGTGAATTCAGTACCACCCAGCTTATGGATGTGAATGCAAAATCAGTCAGTGATTTTGTGTGCAGGGAAATGAAGATCAGCAGAAATCTGTTTCATGATTTTGGCAGACATGGAGAAGCAATTGGATATTTATCAGATGATATAAAGGCTGAAATAGGAGCTGATTATGATATTCCGGTAATATGCGTTCCATCCCATGATACGGCGGCGGCAGTACTTGCGGTGCCTGCACAGCAGGAGCATTTTGCATTTATCAGTTCAGGGACATGGGCTTTAGTAGGAACGGAGCTTTTAAAGCCGCTGCTATCAAAGGAAGTATTTGATGCCGGGCTTACAAATGAGTCAGGTGCATTTGATACAATTACACTTCTTAAAAACGGAGCAGGAATGTTTATAATTCAGAAAATTAAGAAAGAGTATGAAACGGATGTAAAAAGAGAAGTCACCTGGGAGGAGATTGTTAAACTTTCTGAAGAGGAAGGCGGTAAGAATATTCCGCTTATTGATATGAATGATATAAGATTTTTTAATCCGGCCCATATGGGAAAAGAAATCTGGAACTATCTGAAAGAAACCAAACAGGCTGAGGGCGGTTTTTCCTGGAATACAATTGTTAAATCAGTATATGAATCCATGGCATGCAGTTATGCTGTTACCATTGAGCATTTACAGAGAGTTACAAAGGAATATTTTGACTGTATCTATATTGTCGGAGGCGGTGCAAAGAATGAACTTGTAAATCAGATGACAGCCAATTGTACAGGGAAGAACGTAATTGCATGTTTTGGAGAAAGCACAGCCATGGGGAACATAGCGGCGCAGCTGAAATATTTCCAACCAAGTCTGGAGCTAAAAGCCATACGTGAAATTGTCTGCAATTCCGTAGAAACCAAGAGCTATATGCCGGACACTGACACTTCGTATCTGATTGACAGTTATAAAAAATTACAGGAAAGGAGCTGAGAAATTATGAGCGATATTATCCTGAAAATGACGGGGATATCAAAGAAATTTTTTGGAGTTCCGGTTTTAAAAGATACCAGGCTTGAGGTCAGAAAGGGAGAAGTGCATGTTCTGCTGGGCGAAAATGGTGCGGGAAAATCAACACTGATAAAAATACTCTCAGGTGCATACCGGCGCGAGACCGGAAGTGTTGTTTTAAATGGCGAAGAGCTTCCAGCCATGACTCCAAAAGAGGTGATTGATAAAGGAATCAGTGTGATTTACCAGGAATTCAATCTAAATCCTCATGTATCAATCTGGGAAAATATATTTATGGGCAAAGAATATACAAGCAGAGGAATCATAGATCAGCGAAAAAGCAGAGAGGAAGCCCAAAAATATATGGATCTGATTGGTCTTGGCTGTGATCCGGATACACTTGTGGGGAACTTAAGCGTTGCCCAGAAACAGATGGTGGAAATATCAAAAGCAATCTCCATGGATGTAAAAATACTTGTTTTGGATGAACCTACGGCTTCGATCACAGATAAGGAAACGGAACGGTTATTTAAGATCATAAGAGAACTGAAAACAAAAGACATTGGAATCATTTATATATCACACCGTATGGGTGAACTGTTTGAAATCGGTGACAGATGCACCGTCATGAGAGACGGGGAGTATGTGGATACTGTGGAACTTAAGGAAACCTCTGTGGAAGAGCTGACCAGAATGATGGTCGGCCGGAATGTAAATTTCAACAGATTTGAAAATACCTTTATAGATGCTCATAAGCAGGTATTGAAGGTGGAAGATTTATGCTACAAAAATCTGCTGAAAAACATCAGTTTCAGCTTGAATAAAGGAGAAATACTGGGGATGTCCGGTCTGGTGGGTTCCGGAAGGACAGAACTGGCAAAATGCATTATTGGTGCATATACAAAAAGTTCCGGTAAAGTTTCTTTTAATGAGAAAGACATTTCCAGAACAGATATCTGCAGATCAATTGAGGAAGGAATTGTTTATTTAAGCGAAGACAGAAAAGATGAGGGTCTTGTGCTGATGCACTCACTCAAAGAAAATATATCACTTCCCAATCTGAAGCTTTTTGGAAAATTCGCTCTCAGCAAAACAAAAATAGATGATACGGCGAATCAATCGGTTGAAAAATTGCTGATAAAAACACATTCAATCAATACAGCAGTAAAAAATTTATCCGGCGGCAATCAGCAAAAGGTCGTGATTGCAAAATGGCTTTTAACAAATGCCCAGATATTTATATTTGATGAGCCAACCAGGGGAATTGATGTAGGTGCCAGAGATGAGATCTATCAGATCATGGGGAAACTGGTTGGGGAAGGCAAATCAATTATTATGATTTCATCAGATATTCCGGAAATACAAAAAATGTGCGATAGGGTTTTGGTGCTGAATAATGGAGAAATAGCAGCAGATGTAAAAAACACCACGGATTTAACACAGGAGAAGATATTATCCTATGCACTAATGGGAGGAAAATAAAATGTGGAAATTATGTAAAAGCAAAAAGATAGATGTACATGCATGTTCGCTTTATCTGGGAGGGGTTGTCATATTACTGGCATTTTCAATCCTGTGCCAGCTGAACGGAAAAAACTTCTTTTCCATGCAGAATATCATGAACATTATCCAGCAGTCGGCCATTATTGGAATCACTGGAATAGGAGCGTCCTTTGTTATATTAACGGGAGGAATTGATTTATCGGTTGGATCCATAATCGCATTTGTCGGAATTGCCGGAGGCATGATGTTAAAGGGCGGAGTTCCTTTGGCTGTCACTATTATTTTATGTATAGGAATTGGTTTTCTGATCGGCATGTTTAATGGGTATTTTATCAGTTATGGTAAGGTTCCGGCGTTTATCGTGACATTGGGATCCATGCAGATATTCCGAGGATTTACAAAGGTTTTAACAGACGGAAAGCCCATTTCCGGTTTTAATGACAGTCTGGCAGCTTTCACCGGCAGCAAGCTGTTTGGAATAACGGCACTGGTTTACTACGTTTTTATTCTTTATGTCATTATGGTATTTGTAACGACAAAAACGAAATTCGGAAGGAGAGTCTATGCGTTTGGAGGCAACCCCAATGCGGCAAAGCTTTCCGGTGTAAAGATTCGTAAAATTGAAATTTTAACGTATGCCATTGCAGGCATGTTTTCAGCAATCGGAGGAGTCTGCTTATTGTCCAGACTTGCATATGCAGATCCCAATGCAGGAGCAGGATATGAAATGGATGCCATAGCAGCAACGGTATTGGGAGGCATTGCGTTATCAGGAGGAAAAGGCAATGTTGGAAATACACTGATCGGGGCTTTGGTATTAGGGATATTAAAATGTGGTCTGCAGATATTAAATGTAGCTACCTACTGGCAGACAGTCATAATCGGCGTTGTGATTATTCTCGCTGTTTATGTTGACAAGGCTAATGAAAGAAAGGCGGAGTAGGGAGGTCATCAGGCGTCGGGTACAAGCGTTTTAAGCGCATAAAAATAAAAAAAACAAGGAGGAAAAAGAAATGAAAAAAAGAGCCCTGGCTGTGGTATTAGGTATTGTTATGGCAATGACTGTGTTAACGGGTTGTGCTAAGAAGGGAGAAGCAAATGACGTAAAAACCGAGACAAAAGCAGAAACAAAAACAGAGACAGAAACAAAAGCAGAATCAAAGGCGGAGGCAAAAGCCAATAACTATACCATTGGTTTTGTCCCTATGACGCTGAACAATGAATATTTTATCGCCATGTGTAATGGTGCGAAGGAAAAGGCAAAGGAACTGGGGGTTAAACTGGAGGTTCAGGCGGCAGATTCTCATGCCAGTGCAGCGGATCAGCTGACAATTGTGGAAAATATGATCACATCCGGGGTAAATGCCATTTGTATTGTGCCTTCATCTTCGGAAGGGCTGGAGACTGCGCTAAAAAAATGTGAGAGTGCGGGAATATTGGTATTTAACATTGATACAAAGCTGGATGATTCCGTGACAGGTAAAGTATCAATGAAGATTCCATTTTACGGAACGGATAATAAAACCGGCGGTATCAAAGCAGGAGAATACGTAAAACAAAATTTTGACAAAGGAATTAAAACTGCGATTCTTACTGGAATTGAAACCCAGCAAAATTCATGGGACAGGCATGATGGCTTTGTTGAAGGAGCTGGGGACACAATTCAGATAGTTGCAGAGCAGTCAGCAAACTGGGAGGTTGACCAGGGTTATAATGCAGCTCAGAATATCATTACGGCAAATCCGGACTTACAGCTGTTCTATTGCTGCAACGACAGCATGGCAATTGGCGCAAGAAGAGCGGTGGAAGAAGCAGGATTACAGGACCAGATTAAGATTATTGGATTTGATGGTGCTTCTGAAGCATTAAATCTGGTAAAATCCGGTAAGTTTTTCGGAACAGTAGCCCAGGATCCGGTTCAGATGGGGAAACTCGGCGTTGAAAATGCAGTGAAAGCATTGAATGGAGAAACGGTAGAGCAGAATATCGATACCGGTTCCAAGCTTATTTTTACAGATAATGTTGATGCACAGTTAGAGTATATTACACCATACATAGGAAAATAGTGCATACAAAAAGGAGAGAAAAAATATGAATTACCGTAAGCTGATTGTTGACAGCGGAGTTAAATTACTGGGTTCCGGATTAACGGTGGAAACCTGGGGAAACATAAGCTGCCGTGATCCTGAAACAGGCTTGGTTTATATGACGCCAAGTGCAATGAGTTATAACACAATTACAGAGGATGACGTGGTAGTCTGCACTTTAGATGGCACGGTTGTGCAGGGCAGCAGAAAGCCTACGATAGAAAAGGATCTGCATTTATCAATTTACAGGGAGAGGAATGAGGTAAATGCCGTTGTACATACCCATCCCATCTATTCCATGATCTATTCATGCCAGGGGAAGATGATTCCATTGATTATTGATGAGGCTGCTCAGGCTCTTGGCGATGTGTGCAGATGTACGAAGTACGCGCTGCCAGGTTCCATGCTGCTGGCTGAGGAATGTGCAAAAGCGCTGGGAACAGAAGCGAATTCCTGCCTTCTTAATTCCCATGGAGCTGTATGTATTGGTGCTGATATGGAAGCTGCATTTAAGGTTGCCACGGTATTGGAGGTAACTGCACAGATTTATTATATGGTAGAAGCAACCGGCGGGAAACCGATGATGATATCCGATGAGAATATTGCAGCCATGAAGAATTTTGTTAAGAATCATTACGGGCAGGGGAAATAAAATTAAACGAAACGATAACTTGATGAAAGAATACCTCCAGATAAATTTATGGAGGTATTCTTTCATTGTATTATTTGATAATTTGTCATACAATGATGTTAAATGCAAAAGGATCTTATTAAATTTGGGAGGTAATGTATGAGACTTGAAAAAGCAACACCAGAATCACAGGGAATCCATTCCCAGGGGATTCTGGAATTTTTAAACAAGGTAAATGAACAGGGATTAGAACTTCATTCATTTATGCTTCTTAAGAACGGCAAAAATATTGCTGACTGCTGGTGGAAGCCCTATGGGCCACAGTACAGACACCAGCTGTTTTCCTTAAGCAAAAGCTTTACATCCATGGCAATTGGCCTGGCAGTTGAGGAAGGCCTTCTGACAACAGATACCCTGATTGCTGATATTTTTACAGCTGAAATGAAAGAACTGGGGGAAAAGGTTGATGAGAGAATTAAGAAAATGACCGTTAAAAACCTCCTGACAATGGGAACCGGTATGACATATGAAAACTGGAACTGGGATGATGAGAATTTTAATAACATTCTGGGATTCTTAAGCTCCCATGTGAAGAATAAGCCGGGAAGCGCGTTTTTTTACAATACCATGGCTACCTATATGTGTTCTGCAATTATTACAAGATTAACCGGACAGAAGCTTGCAGACTATCTTATGCCCAGGCTGTTTGAGCCGCTGGGAATTGACCCCGTCTGGGAGGAAGATAATCTGGGTATCAGCTTTGGAGGCTTTGGACTGAACATCAAAACAGAGGATATCGCCGTTTTTGGGCAGATGCTTCTGCAAAAAGGAGAATACAATGGGCGGCAGCTCGTACCTGCAGCATGGATAGAGGAAGCAACCTCCAAACAGATTAACAACGGAGATGAAGCGGATAACGATTGGAACCAGGGCTATGGATACCAGTTCTGGAGATGCGTACCCGAAGGAGTATACCGCGGAGACGGTATGTATGGACAATACTGTATCGTTATGTCTGAATATAACTGTGTACTTGCTGTAACAAGCAATGCAGACATGGGTAAATTTATGAAACTCATCTGGAGTGACCTTCTTCCGGCACTTGGAGGGGAAGGGGCCCTGCCTCAAAGTGATGATTACAGTAAACTGGTTGAGTTTGGTGCAGGCCAGACACATCTGAAGGTGAAGGAAAATGCAGAATCCTATCCCGTATTTCGAGCAACCTACCTTTTATCTTCTGATAATGCAGCGGAGAAAGATTTCAAAATAAAAAAGATCAGATTTGATTTTGAAAATGGCGAATGTCTGCTTGCTCTTTATAGCGGGGAAAACTCTCAGCCCTTATATGTGGTCCGTTTTACAGAGAAAAAATGGGTGGAGAACACGAAGCCGTACTGGGAAGAAGAATCTTTTTACAGAGCGGTCTGCTATGGAGAGTGGAGTCATGAGGAGTTTTCCGCCTGTATCTGGCATTATGAGACACCACTGAATACAAAACTTAAGTTTACATTCAGTGAGGAAAGAAACAGGATGGTTTTGCAATTGACTGCACAGCAGGAAATGACACTTAAGTATGTTAAAATATAAATAATTTAAGGTTCATTTTTACCCTCTTTGTTTTTAGCGGTAACCTCCCGGAATATACTGTCTGAATCGCTTTTTTGTGTTTTCTGGCAGCCTGCCATTAATTGATTTTTCTGTGATATTTCCGCCATTATGGTAATGAAATCTTCCTTTGTCAGAGGTTTTTTATCATCTTTTAGTTCGTAGCCTATTTGACCGCTTACCTCTATGGTAGCTGTTTTTACATCTTTTATAGAACTTACACCATTTTGACGCAGGCGTGTTTCAAGCCTGTCAACAGTAAGCCGCAATTTTTTCAGGTTTTTCAGAATGATCTCTCCATTATCTATAACAATGACAGCTTTGCCTGAAAAGAGAGATTCGAAGATGTCAAACTTTATTTCCAGATATTCCGAAATAACCATAAGCATGGTGAATATAAATGCAATCAGCAATGTACCCCAGATTTCATCTTCAGCGATCGGCTGTATTAAAAGAGAACCGATGCCAACCATAACAATGGTCTGAGTGATTGTCATCTGTGAGATTGATTTACGCCCTCCCAATCGCAGTATGAATTTACCTGCGAGAAAAATAACAATTGTTTTCCATATTAAACTATAATCCATCACAAAATCTCCTCTACGAATTTTTAAGTTATTGCTTATTATTAATTCATTCAGACATTATTATGTAACAGCTATTAAATTAGGGGATATGAGGAGCCCCAGCAAATTTTCGCAATGAAAGGAACATAAATGGACGGAACAGTAAGAAAAGATATTAAAATCGGTGACCACGTTATGGTGGTGCAAAAACAGGATCAAAGAACAGGAAAGCTGACAGAAGGTGTGGTCCAGAGAATACTAACCAATTCTCCCAATCATCCAAGAGGCATTAAAGTAATGCTGGAAGGGGGAATTGTAGGGAGAGTACAGGGAGGAATGGACCGGAAATAGGAGGGTTGAGTGATAAAATTAAGCAGGGAAGAGAAGTCATGGATACTGGTTGACTGTGGTAATTCAGCTTATTCCATGGCTGTCACTACCGCATTACTGCCAATTATGTTTGGAATGTTTGACAATGTGAAACGCAGCATGGACCTGGGATATTTCAATTCTATTGCCAGTATACTGGTGGCAGCCTTAAGCCCCGTTTTAGGTGCTGCCGCCGATTATAAAGACAAGAAGATGCGTTTTTTTGTATTCTTTACCTGTCTGGGTGTTCTTTCCACCGCGTCGCTGGCGTTGATACCTCCGTCCAGCGGGCAATGGCAGCTTTTAATTTTGTTTTTTATCTTATCAGCAATTGGATTTGCAGGATCCAATATTTTTTACGATGCATTTATTGTGGATGTTACCAGTGATGAAAGAATGGATAAGATATCCTCCCTTGGCTTTGCATTTGGATATATATCCAGTGTGATACCCTTTGGCATCAGTCTGGTGCTTATATTTCTTCTGGGAATGGAAAAATCAATCGGATATCAGATTGGATTTATCATTACTGCTTTATGGTGGGGACTCTTTACCATACCCATGATAAGACATGTAAAACAGGTACATTATGTAGAACCCCGGCAGGATATGGTAAAGAATAGTTTTAAAAGACTGGCAGAAACATTTAAACAGATGAAACAGTATAAAACAGTTTTCTGCTTTCTGGGTGCATATTTCTTTTACATTGATGGTGTGGATACCATAATTAAGATGGTAATTCCCTATGCCACCGCTGTTATGGGAAATGGTGCGCTGGATACCTTCTCACTGCTGGCAATTTTGCTGATTATACAGATAATCGCATTTCCCTGTGCTATTTTCTATGGAACTATGGCGAAACGTTATTCTGCAAGAACCATGATTATCGTAGGGATATTTACTTATATTGTTTCCTGTGTTGCGGCATTTTTTGTAACCTCTGTATGGCATATTTTTATTCTTGGTGCCATGATCGGTTCTGCACAGGGCGGGATTCAGGCGCTGAGCCGGTCTTATTTTGCGAAGATTATACCAAAGGATAAATCCAATGAATTTTTTGGATTTTACAATATATTTGGTAAATTTTCAGCAATTATGGGACCAACGCTGATGTCCCTTACAACAGCAGTTACCGGCAATGCAAGGTGGAGTATTCTGGGGATAATTCCTCTCTTTTTAGTGGGATTCCTGGTTTTCATAAGAATTCCCAAGGAACAAAATTAAGGTAAAGGATGGTAAAAATAGTAAGATGAACAAGGGAAAAGCAAAGCATTTGATCGTGATCTCTTATGATGCATTTTCTGAAGATAACTGGGAAAAGGCAAGCCGGCTTCCCAATCTTTCCCGATTAATTGAAAACGGAGCTTCCAGCACGAAATTAAAAAGTGTGTATCCGACGCTTACCTATGTCGTACATACAACTATGGTAACCGGCGTTTATCCGGATAAGCATGGAATCTATCATAATAACCCGTTTCAGCCATTTGTTGACGAAGAAGATCAGGCGTGGTTCTGGTTTAAAAAAGATATCAGGGTGCCTGCTGTGTATGACGCATTGAAGAAGTACAAGATGAAATCAGCTGGAATTCTGTGGCCTGTTACCGGAAAGGCATCCATTCGCTATAATATGCCGGAGATAAAGGCAATCGGACATGAAAATCAGGCTCTGAAGATATTGAAAAGCGGAAATCCATTCTTCTGTACGATGCTGGAACTTAAATACGGAAAAATAAGAAAAGGGATTGAACAGCCATATCTGGATGATTTTACAGTCATGTGTGGAAAAGATACCATATTAAGAAAAAAACCGGAGCTATTGATGATTCATTTTATTGATCTGGATGATGCAAAGCATCACCATGGGACAGACAGCCCGGAGATTGACAAGGTTTTAATCCGCATGGATGAAAGGATCGGTAAGCTGATGGAAGCAGTTGCTGAGGCAGGCATTTCAGAGGAAACGGTTTTCATGGTGCTGGGTGACCATGGTCAGAAAAATGTCAGGTATAAAGTGAGGCTGAATCAGTTACTCAAAGAAGACGGCCTTATTTATGAAGATAACGGGAGCATGCATTGGAGGGCGTATCTGCAGTCCACAGGCGGGTCAGCCTATTTGCACGTAAAGGAAATTGATGAGGAGGCAAAGCAGCGTGCGCTGCGGATTCTTCAAAAAGCGACAGGAGAGGAAACCTTAGGTATTGAAAAAATCTATACCGGAGAAGAACTGGAACGGTTCCATACCTTTCCGGTTTCCGGCTGTATGCTGGAAGCAAAACTGGGATATAGTTTTGATGACAGAATTACGGGACCCCTTGTGACGGATTTAAAAAAAGAGAATAAAACGTATGCGACCCATGGATATTCTCCGGAGAAGCCTGAGTATGGATGCTGCTTTGTGGTATCAGGAAAAGGAATTAAAAGAGGATTCCAGCTGGGAGAAATTCAAATGGTAGATATTGCTCCTACAATTGCGGCCATCCTTGGGATTGAGTTTGGACCTTGTGACGGCAGAGTGCTGGAAGAGGCATTTGACAATTATGCTGAAATGGAATACATAAAATCTTAAAAAAACTTAGAACTATCCCAAAGAATCCGATAAACATAATAAGAGATACAGGAGGCTGGTTACTGGCACTCTCAAAAAAATCAGAACAGGGGGTATTTTTATGAGTAGAAATAAGTTTTTAAAATTACTTTTCAGCGCTTTATTAATTATGACAATGGCATTTACAGCAACCACTTCAGTATATGCTGCAACAGGAACCAAGAAGGTGACTTCTTCCGGTACCATGAGTCTGGCATTAAGAAAGGGACAAACCGGTAATTCCAGTGAAGTTACATTCCGGGTTTCCGGTCTTCCAGCCAATGCTGTTATTACAAAGCTTGAGGTAAATCCGGGCTCGTTAAAGAGCTATTCAGGAGCTGTGCTTTCCAATTATCTGACAGTATCAAGCAGTAACAGAAGCTCGGCAGAGAAAGTGTCTTGGAACGGAAGAGAGAATTTAGATTTGAAAACAAGCGGTTTCTTAGCTTCTAAAGCAAATGGAACGTATACAGTTTCATTTAACGCTACTTGTATAAGCGGCGCGATCTCCCATGGTATGATACTGGATATTGGTTCTAAGACATACTCGAGACCTTACATTACAATTTATTGGGACGACTCTTTTTAACGTTCTGTTTTCGGAATAAACAGACATAACTTGGAAGGGTTCCATATGACCAGTCCATATGGAACCTTTCACCAGCTTAAACAGAAAAGGAGTACATAAGATGCGAATAGGAAATGATCAATCCCTGGCACAGAGCCGTCTGCTTAAAGGAACAGAGAAACGGGGGAATGTGCCGTTACCAGATTACACAGATTTCCATTTTAACACGAAAACAGCACCGGCAATGAGCGATGATAAATATAAGACAGCTATCATAGAGCAGGCCAAAAAGGATCAGGCAGCCGGTAAATTCCAGTCAGATTCCGCTGGTTTTCGAAACCTGGTTAAAAGCTATGTATCTGCCGTTTCCCCCGATCGGAAAAGTATTATTTCAGAAGGCTTAAGAGCAGTATATAAAAATATCAGACAGGAGCCTAAAACCTTTAATTTGCTGGATTATATGTTCGGTTCCGTTAAATACAGCAGTGAAGCAAACGATGTGTCTTACGCTGAATTTTACGATAGCAACGGAGAAATGGTAGCTTCTTACTCCAATGGCAAATGGATTTCCTATGGAACAAAAGCGGAAAATTCCCGTGAATCTGAGCTTTGGGGGATATATAATCATGCATGGAACAGTGCGGCGAAAGCAAGTAATCAAAGGGCAGCAGATACTGGCGCCGCAGCTTCCATAGATATTTCAGGTTGAGACCAGTTGAAAAGGTCCAAGAAAAATTCTTTTTAGTTTTTCAGCAGATTCCCTGTTCAGACAGTAGGTTTCTTTTAACTTACCCTGATCAAGATGTATGACATCTGTGCAGCAATGCAGGATCAGTTCCAAATCATGAGTTATGACAAACACGGTTTTACCGGACCTGCTTAAGTCCCTGATGCAGTCAGCTACCTTGAGCATATGACTATAGTCTAATCCGCTGGTTGGTTCATCGAAAAGAATAATGCTTTTTCCGGCAGCAATCGCACTGGCTATGGCTACACGCTGTTTTTGTCCGCCGGATAAAGCCATTGGATGCTTGTCTTTTAATGACAGTAAGTCAAGATTTTTTAAAATATTTTCCGATAACTGTTCCTTTTCTTCGTCTGTAATGCCGGTTTTGTCCCTCATACTGAGTAAAACTTCATCCATGACACTTTCTGTAAACAGCTGGTGATTTACATCCTGCATAACCATATAACTATAAGCCAGCCCTTTTTTTAGTGCACATTTCTTCCCTTCTGCTTCAATCACGCCTTTGCACTTTTTTTCAAGACCGCATAAGCATTTGGCAAATGTGGATTTTCCTGCTCCATTATGACCTATGATTGCTGCAACTGATCCTATTTTTAATTGAATGTCAGGAATCTGGATACCGTGAATTTTGTCATTATAGGTATAACGTAAATTGGATAAATTTATAAATGAATTGTTAATGTGCAGAGTTTTATTGGTAAATGAAAGTGCTTCGATGTTAAACGGCCGAATTCCCCTGGTTTGTGATTCTGTAATACTTAAATTTCTGATTCTTTCAGCTGTGAGTTCTTCTGTAATTCTGCCATCCTTCATAAGAATAAGACGGTCAGCTAATTCCCTTAAAAAATAAAGCCGGTGCTCGGCTATAATAATAGTACGGCCTTCCTTCTTCCAGAATGAAATCATCTTGCGCAGATCTTCAATTGCAGCCATGTCTAAATTGGAAGAAGGCTCATCAAGAACGATAATTTCAGATTCGGCAACGGATACGCAGGCACAAGCGATTTTTTGTTTTTCTCCCCCGCTTAATTTAAAAATATTCCGGTCTATCAAAGGGTGAAGATTGAAATCTGAAACTGTTTTTTCAATCCTTTTTGATATTTCACCAATGCTTATTCCCTGGTTTTCTGGTGCGAATGCAAGTTCACTGGTGGTATCCACGTTAAAAAACTGAGATCGGGGGTTTTGAAATACACTGCCCACATAGCTTGATACCTGATAAATAGGTTCCTTACTGATGTTTTTTCCATGAATATGAATTTCCCCATTCAGCTCCCCTTCGAAAAATTGTGGAATCAGACCATTAATCAATCTGGTTACAGTAGTTTTCCCACAGCCGGAACTGCCTGTTATCAGCAAAGTTTCACCCTTTCGTATTGTGAGATTAAAATCTTTGATCCCGTCTGTATCTGATCCGCCATTATATGTAAAGCTTACATTTTTAAATTCAATCATACAGTCAACTCTTTCTTTTAATTGATTATATATAACAGGAAACCGGTTAAAGAAATAAAAGCTATTATGATATCTGACAGATGAAATCCAATCTGACAGATATTCGTACGTTTGTTTTCACTCCCAAGTCCTTTTGTTAAAGCGGCTGCAGAAAGTTCTTCTCCTATTTTCATAACTGACATTAAAAGAGGAACAATTTTATATTCCAAATAAAGGATTGGATTTGTTATAATTCTGCTTCTTTTAATCCCGCGCATCTTCATTGCAGTATTAATGGACTGTGATTCTTCTGAAATTGTGGGAATAAAACGAAACATGACACAGAGTGGAATTGTAATTTTATCCGTTACATGTATCCGCTTCATGGCACAATTAAATTCACTGACGGTAGTAGTTGTTAGCAAATAATAACCGGCGATTAAACCTGGAACAAATCGCGTAACAAGTCCTGAAGAAATCAATATTACAAAGCTGCTGATACCTTCTGTGCGGGGGAGCAGCACGGACTCAGCATATGAGGCAGTAAAAAATATGGCTGAATATAAAAATCCGCTTTTAAGCCGTCTTTCACTGAGCAGCAGGACAGCAGGCAGCAAGGCAAGCATCATGCGGGCAATCCGGTCATTGCCGATTACGCTGCCGCTGATTAATACAATGCTTACAGAGGCTGTCATCAGTATTTTGGTTCTGGGGTCAAGTTTAAGCCTTGTTTTTGGAACTCCAAGCATGATACTGCTTTCCATTATAGCGCCTCCTCTAAACAATACCTGCTTTTTTGAAATGTTTATTTAACACTGCTTTTCCAAGAAAAGCACCTGCAGTTCCGCCTGCAATGGCTAGAATAATCATACAAAAAAATACCCACATGGGTGTAAGCGCCATTAACGCATCTGTGTAGGTGTCACCATAACCGGCGCGCATGGATGAAAAATAAGTTTCTCTCATAAAAAACAGAGGGGCAAGCGCACCTAATATCCATTCACTGAAAACGATATAGCCAAGAAGCAGGCTTTTCCAGGTACGATAATTTCCAGTTTTCATGATGAGATCTGCGAAAAAGCCAAATAAAAAACCAGATACTAAGACGGGCCAGGGGTGTCCGGTAATAAACATAAGAATACCCAGTATTGTACCGGTAATAGTGACCATCCCAAACTTCTTAACCTTTGATAAATAAAGAGAAAAAGGAATTCCGGCAACAAATGGACAAAAAAGCGGAAGCAAAACCAGAAAAACAGGAATATAGCCTAACATTCCAGTTGCAAAAAAGCAAACAAAATATAGTGCGGTAAACATTCCAACATTAATTAAATCCTTCGCCTGTAACCTTTGATTCATAGGAACCTCCATATGTAGTAAGAATAAAATATGTTATAGTTAGCTAAAACTAACTATAACATACAAATGCAAAATGTCAATAAAAAAACATATAGATAAAGATTATATTTGGCATCTGATAAAAAGAGTCATTAGCTGAATTGACTTTGCTGTTATGTTTATTGTAATATAGCAGTGATATATAGCACTGCTATATTACAATATGATCTTAAAGGAAAGGGGGAATATATTATGGAAGGAACTCTTACAAAGGAGAAATTTCTTGAGGAGGGTAAAAAAGAATTTCTGAAAAAAGGATATAAAGAAACATCATTGCGCCAGCTTTGTAAGAGATTAGGTTTTACGTTAGGAGCTTTTTATGGTTATTTTACAGGAAAAGAAGATTTATTCCATGCAATTGTTTCCGGACCTGCAGAACATCTCTATGATTACTATGTAAAGCTTCAGAATGATTATATGGCAATGGATCCGTCAATTCAATATGAGCAGATTGGAAACATTTCCAAAACAGCATTAGATACAATGGTCGATTATATGTACCAATACTATGATGAATTTAAATTGCTTTTCTGCCGTTCCAGCGGTACCGAATATGAGTCTTATATGGACAAATTTGTGTCGATTGAAGTAGATGCTACCAGACAGTTTCTTATTTTAATGGAAAGAAACGGATTTTTTTCAGTGGATATTGATGATCAGCTAAGCCGAAATCTTGCAAATATGCTTTTTAAGGGAATCATCGAAATATTTGAACACGATATGACTTATGAGCATGCTAAAAAATATATTCACATGCTTCGTATTTTTTATACTGCAGGTTGGATGAAATTGTTTGAACCATAATTTTTATGCTACAAAGTTAGTGCTAACTAACCAAGGCCGTGAATTAGGATGATTATGAAAAGCTAAATAAAACATAACAAAAAGGAAGTAATACAAGGAGGATATTTATGGAACAGACCAAGGATACCAGAACGGAAATTTTAAATGAAAAACCATTTAAGCTTATGATTTCTCTTAGCTTGCCTGCCATTATAGGAATGGTAGTGATTGGACTTTATAATTTTATGGATGCAGTATTTACAGGCCAGATGCTTTCTCCCCAGGCAATGGGTGCCGTTACAGTGGCATATCCGTTCACATTAATAAATAGTGGAATTGCCACGTTAATTGGGGTGGGATCAGCTTCGGTTTTGTCCAGAGCAATTGGTAAAAAGGATCAGGCAACCATAAATAAAATAATGGGTAATCTTATAATCAGCGTATTTCTTTTATCAGCAGCAGTCACAATGCTGGGTATGGTATTCACCCGTCAGCTTCTTTTGCTGTCAGGCGCAGAAGGAGATATTCTTGAGAATGCTGTTATTTATCTCAGGATTATTTTCGCGGGTTCCATATTTGTGAATTTTGCGCAGGCCTCCAACATGGTTATGCGTGGAGAGGGATTATTAAAACGGGCAATGATGCTAATGGGACTTGGTGCAATTATAAATATTATTCTTGACCCTGTCATGATAACAATCACTCATAGTGTTACGGGAGCAGCATATGCAACAGTAGCTGCTCAGATTATACAGGCAGGAGTTACACTATGGTATTTCCTGAATAAGAGCAAAAATGTCTGCATCAACACCATTCGTCTGGATCTCGAGCTTATGCCGGAAGTCTTATCAGTAGGAGTGTCTGCCATGCTGATGCAGCTGATGCAGCTGATTCAGCAGACACTCATGTATCACACTGCAGCAAATTATGGAGGAAGTGAGTGGCAGATTATTCTGGGTGCATGCTTAAGAATCCAGGCATTTGCATTTATACCGCTGTGGGGAATCAGCCAGGGATTTCAACCGGCTGTGGGTACAAATTATGGAGCAAAGAAATATGACCGGGTGAAGAAAATTACAAAGACCTTTATGGCAGGGGCAACTGTATTTTCACTGTTGTTTTATATACCCGTTATGTTTTTCCCCGAAACCATGTTATCGATGTTTATAACGGATGTGGCCACTGCACAGTTGGGAATCAGCAGTCTCCGGTTGTTCTTTTCAACATACATATCTCTTGGAATAATGATTCTGTCAATTACCCTGTTTCAATCATTAGGAAAAGGGGGGATGGCAGCCATCCTTACGCTTCTCAGGCAGATTGTATTTTTCATCCCACTGGTTCTTCTTATACCCAGGATTGGAAATCTGGGAATTCACGGAGTATTTATCGCACCGGTTCTTACAGACATCGGAGTCTTGATTTTGTCAACTGTGCTGGTTATGAGAGAATTTTCCAAGATGAAAAAGATATGAGGAATTGTGTAAGTTTTACATTGATAATCCTATGCAGATATGATAAGTTTGTAGTAACATAGGACTTGGTACAGTAGTTAAAGGCGGGGGAGAGTGGGGCATGTATGACAGCAGATGTAATTGTGAATTGGGGCATTGATGGAGAGCCGGTTGTCACTACGCCGATAACCTGGGAAGTGGCAGGAAAGTATATTCTAAAACGAGTGGACACAAAGAACTCTGTAATAAGTAATATAAGGCTTGTTGCAGCACTTCGTGCCCATGGAGTTCCTGTGCCACATATCCTGAAAACAAAAGATGGCACAGATTTTATAGTGGAAGAAGATGGATGCTATCTGTTAATGGAGAAGCTGGCTGGCAGCCATATGAAAGATGTGTTTAAACAGGATTATGAGGCCATTGCTTATGAGACAGGTGTCATTGCTGCGAAAATCCACAGTGCACTTATGACAGTTACCGATGACCGGACAGATCTCCCGTTATTTTATGAGGAACTGCAGGGCTGGATTAGCAATGGGCTTTCCGACAGCAGTTTGTTGAAAAAAGAAGAATGGTCTGGGCCAATGGAAGCATTATGCTGTATTTATCCCAATTTACCGAAGCAGCAGATTCACCGGGATCTGCATTATGGTAATTTGCTGTTTGAAGGAACAACATTAACCGGTGTTCTGGATTTTGACTTAGGTAAACATGATGCCCGATTATTTGACATAGCTTATTTCCTGTTGGGACAATTATCAGGTCAGAAGGACCTTATGGCAATAAAGGATAAATGGCTTACATTTATCAGCCAGTTTCTCAGTGGTTATGAAACTATTAATGTTTTAGAAAAAGAGGAAAAAAATGCTCTCCCGCTTATGATGCAGTGCATTGAACTTTTATTTATAGTGTTTTGGCAGCAGCAGGAGAAACAGGAAGCAGCTAAAGAGACGGTAGGAATTTATAAATTTATCAGTATGTGTCAGGTGTCAGTATAATTGCGAGAAAAATGAATGGGTATGACTATGAGGAAACAAAACAGATTTCTGTTGAATTTTGTTAAAATAGATGATATTATATGCCAGGTGCGTTTTCGCATATAACACTCGAAAGGATTTTTTAACAATGTCAACCAAAACAGCTTCATCAATTCAGTCAACACCAACAGCACTATCAACCCCTTCTGCCATTGCAAATCCGGCTCCTCTTGGACTTTTAGGATTCGGAATGACTACCTGCCTGCTGAATATTCATAATGCAGGATTTATTCCTTTATCTATTGTAATCGTTGCAATGGGATTTGGATTAGGTGGTGCCGCTCAGATTATAGCTGGTATTATGGAATTCAGAAAAAACAACACGTTTGGTGCAACAGCATTTACAGCCTATGGTTTCTTCTGGTGGTCTCTGATTTTAATCTGGATTAACCCGTTTAAAGGAATCGAAGCTGCTGACCCAATAAGCATGGGATGTTACCTGGGTCTCTGGTGTGTGTTCACCCTTTTCATGTTTATCGGAACTTTAAAACATAACCGTGCCAGCCAGGTGGTTTTTGGCTCTCTTACCGTTTTATTCTTTCTGCTGTCACTTGCTGACTTTACCGGAAAAGAATCCATACATACAATTGCCGGATATGTGGGAATGTTCTGCGGAGCGTCCGCTATCTATAATTCTATGGGACAGGTTCTGAACCAGGAATTTAAAAAGACTATTTTTCCTTTATAAACGAGGAACAAAAGAGGATTTGAAGCGCAATGTTTCAAATCCTTTTTCAGTATAAATCCTTATCATTAAGAAAGAGGTGGAAATAAATGACGATTTACGTAGATGCAGATGCCTGCCCGGTAGTCCGTATTGTAGAAAAAACAGCAAAGGAACATAAAATAAATGTGTGTCTCCTATGTGATACCAATCATGTGCTGCAGTCTGATTACAGCGAGATCAGGATTATTGGCGCGGGAGCAGATGCAGTGGACTTTGCATTGATAAACTTATGCAAATCCGGCGATATCGTGGTAACACAGGATTATGGGGTAGCGGCGATGGCGCTGGGAAAAGGCGCGTATGGAATTCATCAGTCAGGAAAGTGGTATACCAACGATAATATCAATCAGCTCCTTATGGAACGGCACATCGCAAAAGCGGCAAGAAGAGCGAAATCTAAAAATCATCTGAAAGGACCTGGAAAAAGAACAAAAGAAGATGATGAACGTTTTGAAGAATCATTTCGAAAGTTAATTATTTATGCGGCTGGAAACGAGTGACTTGAATTCTGCCTATGCCATATTACTCAAGGATTGAGGATATCAGAACAGATCAAGTCCTGTTTCCAGTGAAAAATGGGTTAAAATATTAGAGTTTACTGGTTTTATACTTCCTGCCTGGCAAAATGCTGCCCCATATCATATGCTTTGAGACAGTCCTCTGGAAACTGGTTTTCTCTGACCAATGATTTATGGTGCTCATCGAAAACCGTCACAACGTATTTATTATAGTCGTCAAACTGGTATGTATCATAGGAAAACAGTGATTCACTATAGCCAAAGGTCCTTTGCAGGAAACCCTGGATACCATTTAATGTTGAACGAAAACCCCGTTCCTCCATTTGTTCGGCAGTCACGTTCATGGTATAGATAAGTCCGATTTTAATTTTTCGTTCAAACAGACTTTTGTAGCCTTCCGTATATGTTATATAAGGGAAAACAAGGCGCTCCAAAAAGGCATGCATCTGTCCGGTAACATCATGCAGATAAATAGGGGAACCCAGAATAATGGCGTCGGCCTCTTTGATTTTTTGAAGAATGGGACTTAACTCATCCTTCCAGGCACATGTTCCATAGCTGGGACCATCCTTTCTCTTACAGGCAAAACAGCTGGTGCAGCCTTTGTAGTTTAGATCATATAAATGAATAAGCTCTGTTTCAGCGCCGTTTGCCTGTGCTCCCTCCAGTGCTTTTTTAAGCAGAGCAGCAGTGTTGTGATTTTTGCGGGGACTTCCGTTAATTGCGATCACTTTCATAGTTACATCCTCCTACTTGATTTTTACAGATAAATTATATATCCTTATACTAAATAAGAAAAGTATGCACATTGTTGTAAGATACTAACTTTTTTGTTAGCAGGGAGGAATCGATGTCGGATTTTGAAAGAAATTACAGCAGCTGCCCGATGTATTTCACCATGTCAGCTGTAGAAGGAAAATGGAAATGGATTATCTTGTGGAGAATTTATCAGGCAGGAATCATACGATACAATAAATTACGGGGAGAACTGCACCCGATTGCCCATAAAACATTAAGCGCACAGTTGAAAGAACTGGAAGCCAGCAGCTTAATCCACAGAGAGCAATACAATGAAGTACCGCCCCGTGTGGAATATTCTCTTACAGAAGAAGGACGCACCCTGATTCCAATACTGGAGCTGATGTATCAATGGGGTCAGGAGCATATGAAATAAAGGTATTACATAAATTTAGAGCATTTGTATGATGGTTTCCAATTCTTCGGATAAATCTTTTGCCAGTTCAAAATCGTTGTTTTTTAAAGCCAGTTCAATTTTGGTTTCAACTGCCTTTTTCTTTTGCTCTAATTCTAAATAATCTTTATCAAAATGTCTGGTGTAGGTCATTTGTCTGAATTTACGCATGCTCATTTTTCTGATTGTCTTATCATCAATGATTAAGACATGATCTGCACAGTTTACGATAGAATAAAAATCGTGGGATATCATCAGAACTGCTCCCTTGTAATCTCCAATCGCTTTTTCCAATGCTATTTGAGAATAAGTATCTAAATGGCTGGTCGGTTCATCAAGGAGTAGTAAATCTGCTTTGCCTGCAGAAATTTTGGCTAATTGAAGAATATTTTTTTCGCCGCCGGACAGAGCACCTATTTTCTGATGAAGGACAGATTCATCAAATGCAAAATTTGAGAGATAGGAGCTGATTTCATCGTACGTTTTGAAGCCCAGGCCAAAAAATTCATCCAGTACTGTTTCAGACTCGTTTAACATTTCACCCTGGAGCTGGGATAAAAAGGCTGTCTTAACGTTTTCCGTTATCTCTATGGAGTCTTGGCTATTTTTAAAAATATCCCGGAGTAGTGTGGTTTTTCCCGTTCCGTTTGGACCGATCAGCGCAACTTTTTCTTTGGATTTGATCTCAAAGTTAACGTTTTCTAAAAGCATTTCATCAAATGCCACACTGTAATCTCTGACTTTTAATACGGTCTCATCTTCCAGTTCACTGGCAATTGTAAAGTGGATTTCCGGCTGTTTGATATCCACAAATGGAGCCTGAATTCTTCGGGCTATTAACCGTTCCTGGATTTTCTTTCTCGCTTTTAAGGATTTTCCTCTGGCTGCTTCCGTATGTGTAGTTGCCAGTGATCTTAAATTATTGATTATAATCTCATTTCTCTGGATCTCTTCTGTATCAGCGGCAGCCAGTTCCTGTAATTCAATTTTATTTTGAAGTAAGGAAAAGTTATAATCAATATACCGGCCGTCAAATTCCTGGAGGAGTTTGTTTTCCAGGTGGATAATTTTGTTAAAACAGTGATTTAATAAATACCGGTTGTGTGTGATAACCAGCATGGTTCCTTTGTGTGAATTAATCAGATTTTTAAGAGAATTCAGGTTCTCAAAATCCAGGAACACATCGGGTTCGTCCATTATAATTAAGTCAGGCTGAGTCATCATTTCTTTTATTACCTGAACCAGCTTGAATTCTCCGCCGCTGAGCTGGGAGACAGGCAGATTTTCCTGTTTGCCTAAGTCTGCCAGGCTTAACTGCTTATTCATGTTGCTTTCAAAATTATCTCCGTCAATCGCCTGAAAGGCATCCAGGGCCTGCTGATATTTTTCCAGAAGAGTATCGATGTCCGATGAAGTTTCCATTTCAGTGCAGATTGATGTAATTTCATTCTGCAGTATCATAAATTCCTTACCGATATATTCGGATACGGTTATTTCCTTTGAATCATCCAGCTGAGAGAACTGACTGACATATCCAATTCTGCAATTGGGAGATATCTCCAGTTTTCCATCAAACATGTATTTTTCAGGATCCATAAGGATATCGACCAGCGTACTTTTTCCGCTGCCGCTCGTTCCGATAAAGGCACAATGCTGGCCCTCTTCTAAAGTGAATGAAATGTTATGATACAAATCCTTCTGTGGATATGAGTAGGATAGATTTTCAATTTTTATCATGTAATTCCTCCGTGTAATTTGCGGTCTCCAGCTGCTGCGTTATTATAATTTTTAAATTGATAAATAGCAGTTTATGAGATTACCTTTGGTAGCATACCATTTTTTATTAATTATTTCAATTATTTCATAGGAATGGTTCGATGTTAATAAAAATAATACTTTGAATTTGCGGGCAACTGTAATATACTGTTTGAGGTGTTATAATAATATTGGGCTGCTACTCACTCTGAATAAATAAATGAATACGAATTGAGAGTATATTGAATGAAAAAAACGGAAAGACAGAATGGAATTATTCATTTGTTAAGAATGCGAAGAAAAATGACGGCCAAAGAGCTGGCTGATTATTATGATGTGAGTGAGCGGACCGTATACAGAGATATTGATGCGCTCAGCCAGCTTCATGTTCCCATAATTTCCTATGAGGGTCTGGGCGGAGGTTACGAAATAGATTCTTCCTATTTTCTGCCAAGTATTAAACTTGGCGAGAAGGAAATATTAATGCTTTTGATGGTGCTTAAAGCAGGGGAGGAGTTTCGCATTCCCAATATGGCCACTGATTATAATCTGTTAAGCAGTAAGTTGCTTAATGTGCTGCCGGATGAAGAAAGGCAGAAGGCTGCTCAGGTCATATCATACATAAATTTTGACATATTGCGAATTATACCAGGGGGATATGCAGATGATGTTTTAAAAACCATATTGGAGGCATTGTGGAGATCCCGCGATCTGCAGTTAAGTTATTATCATCCAGAGCGGAACACCACAGAGTTCAGGCGCTTTTCACCGATAGAACTGCAGTTTGGAGATGGCGGCTGGTACATAAGCGGCTATTGCCACTTAAGAGAAGAAAAGCGTACCTTCAGACTTGACCGAATTGCGTCACTCACATGTATGGATGAGGAAAACCTCTTTATAAACAGGGAGCTGCCCGTTCCAGAGCACGACAAGTTCCGCTGGAATACTTATGAACTGATCATTGATCCAGCTCTTTACAGGATTATCAAAGATGATGTTTATCTCCAATGTTCTGAAGTGCAATCCATAGAAAACAGAATGCATCTGACTGTCAGGACTCCTTATAAAGATGAAATATGTAAATTAGTTTTATGTCATCCCGGACAGGTGACCGCTTTAAAGCCAGAAGAATTTATTGAGGAAATAAAGAAATTAAGTAATAAGCTGTCTGAGAACTATCTCAAGCCCTGATAGTCTTATTCTTACCCTGTTGAGTATTAAAATCAGAGTGAAAAAAGTTATATGAAACGACAGAGAGAATCACGGAGGAAACTTAGATGAAGAAAGCAATAAGAATAACCGGAAAGTTGTTGCTATGGATCATTGTAATTATCGTCGGATTGGTAATAATCTCGGCACTAACTCACAATATTCTTAAGCCTGTGGAAAAGAACAAATATAAAATTGGAAAGACTTTAGATATAGATGGGAAGCATATGCAGGCTTATGTTACCGGCACGGGAGAAAAAACGATTGTGCTGTTGAGCGGCTTAGGAACTGCCTCACCGATAACAGATTTTATGCCCCTGGCAGAACGGTTAAGTAAGGATTATAAAGTTGTTGTTCTTGAATATTTTGGATACGGCTTCAGTGATACGACAAAAGCAGAACGTTCGAATGAAAATATTGTAAATGAAATAAGAACTGCACTGAAAGAATTGGAAATAAGCGGACCATATATATTAATGCCTCACTCAATATCGGGTATTTATTCTATGTACTATGCAATAAAATATCCTGATGAAGTGGAAGCAATAATCGGAATTGACGAGTCAGTCCCTAATCAAACAAAAATTAGTAAAGATCCCGATATGTCTCACAGTTTGACTCTGCTTAATACATTTGGAATTATTAGGGATATTACGTATCTTTTACCAGGGACTGATGATGGTATGAACATAAACAATTATTATTCTGCAGAGCAGGTTAAAATCAAAAAAATGGCAACTGCATGGAACAGCGTAAATGTTTCTGTGATAAATGAATTTAACATGGTTAATAAAAATACAGAAGAACTATATGATGTAAAATATCCAGACAATCTGCCTGTTCTTGCATTTTTGGCAAAGGATACGGTAGATACTGATAAAGACTGGCTTCCGCTTCATGAACAGTTAATTACGAATTCTTCGATACAAAGGATTGAAACGCTCACAGGTGAACATTATCTGCACTGGAACAATGCCGATAAAATAGCTGAAATGACAAAAGAATTTATATCCACAAATCTGAAGTAGAAATATAAATTAAATATCAACAATAAAATATACAATAAATATTTAAACTCTGACAGCCTTATGTCAGAGTTTCTTTGTTATGATGATGTAACGTAACAAATGGAAGCTGACATAAGGCTTTTGCAGGTGGAGGATATTTAGATGTATAAAGTACTGAAAGTAATAAGTAAGTTATTTTTTTGGATCATTCTGGCTATGGTTTCATTATCTGTAATTTCTGGAATTTGCCAGGCACTCATCATGGTATGAGTAATATATGACTTGTACGACAATAAAAAATCAACCATCATAATCAGCCAAACGGTTGATTTTTTTATTCATAAAATCCCGTATGATATCCATAGCAAACAAATAAGGAGAGATAAAATAGATGGATAATCTAATGACAGTCAGCAGTTTAAAAAAGAGTTTTAAAGAAAATATTGTCCTGAAAGGAATCAGCTTTGAGATACACCGGGGGGAAGTGCTGTGTATATTGGGCCCCAACGGTGCAGGAAAGAGTACCACCATTAATATTCTCACCGCTGTACTGGGAAGTGATGAGGGGGATATCCGCTTTAAAGGCACAAAAATCAGTAAAATACTTCGTACCTATAAACAGTCAATCGGCATTGTTCCCCAGGATATAGCACTATATGAAGAGTTAAGTGCAGAACGAAATTTAAGGTTTTTTGCATCTCTTTACGGACTTTACGGCAGCAGGCTTAATGAAGCAGTAGAGGAGGCACTTGCGTTTGCTGGCTTAAAAGAACGCAGAAAGGATAAGGTGAAAACCTTTTCAGGCGGAATGAAAAGACGTCTTAATATTGCATGTGCCATAGCCCATCACCCGGAGCTGGTCATCATGGATGAACCTACGGTTGGAATTGATCCCCAGAGCCGCAACCATATTCTTTCTTCCATTAAAAAGCTGCAAAATCAGGGTATGACAGTTGTTTATACCACTCATTACATGGAAGAGGTGGAAGTGATATCATCCCGTATTATTATTATGGACCACGGAGCTGTTCTCGCAGAAGGAACTAAGGAAAGTTTAAAAGAAGATATTCAGAATGAAAAGAGGTATATCATAGAGGTAGAGGAAAATGGCACCATCGGGCACGATGACTTTTTTGCTGTGGAAGGTGTTAAGTCAGTAAAAATAGATGGTAATAACTTTGAAATCACATCACTGAAAGGCATAGAAAATCTTGACCGTATCATCTCCCTGTTAAGCGATCATGGCGAAAAAATCCGGAATATTACAAGTGAGGCTGCAAGTCTTGAAATGGTTTTCTTAAAATTGACAGGACGCAAGCTGCGTGACTGAGAAAGGAGTGTTTGATATGCGTCGTTTTGTGACAATATTTAAAATGGATTTCAGCAACTTGTTTAAAAATCCAGTTCTTGTAGGATACAATTCAGCATTTGCAGGTTTATTAATATTGATTCTGGGTTATCTATGCGGAGGGGATTATGCTGACAGTAACACTGCATATCAGTATTATACAGTATCCCTTATTATTTATGGGATGTTAAACGGGGCCATGACTGCCTCCAACTGTTTTATGGAGCGGGATATCAAACGGGCAAATCTTCGGATTATTTATTCCCCGGCCGGAGGTTTTTCAGTCTATTTTTCCAAAATGACCGCGTCGTTTCTTTTTAATTATATCCTGCATTCACTGCTGCTTGTAATTTTGTGCCCGTTGCTTCATGTCAGCCTGGGGAGCAATCCGGTCTTCTTTATTCTCTTAATGGCACCGGTAGAATTTGCGTCAGCGGCTCTTGGAATCTTCTTCTGCTGTGTGTTCCACTGTGAAGAAACCACCAGTACATTGCTTAGTACGGTGATCAGTCTGCTTTGTGTTCTGGGGGGAACCTTCTTTTCTCTTGATGGAATGGGCAGTGTGATGGCCTTTGCTACAAAGATATCACCTGTAAAATGGCTGAATGAAGCTTTCTTTACTCTGTCCTGTGACAACAGTTTACAGTATTTCTGGCCGGTATTTGTCACTGCGGCAGTTCTTTCTGTGCTGCTGACATTGGGCTGTGCATTATTTTTCAGAACGGAGGATTATATATGAGGACATTTACAACCACTATTACTAATATATATGAGCGGACCATTCCCCGCATTGTTACGCTGATTTTATTAACAGCATTTACCCTTGCCTCTATAGTACTTGCAGTTCATTTGACGGAGGTACAGCAGGTAAAGGGCCGGATTGTTATGGTAACGGACAAATCTGCTGAGACTTTACCTCAAAGCTCAGCAAGACTTAATATTGTAGTAAGCCCGGAAAAACCACCTCTTTCTGCACTGGTAGAGCAAAAATATGATGCTCATGTGACAATTGGTGGAAACGGTGATTATCAGATTGAGACACTTCGCAGTGACAGTTATAAAAACATGGTGTTAACACTGCTTAAAAACCCGGATGCCATTCTTAATGACAGTAAAACAGCCCGGGGCGTTGGCGCAAATATTATAGGTTTCATGATGATGTTTCTTCTCATGGAGGTTTTCGCCAATTTATTTGCCTTCGCAGATGACAAAGAGCAGGGACAATTGCGGCGTATTACAGCAGCGCCGGTTTCTTTTGGGGGTTATCTTGCGGCGCATTGCGTCTACTGCCTGTCTATGTTTCTGCCGGAATATATTCTGCTTATTATTTTAAAATACTGTGGATTTGATATTGGCTTCACACTTTTACAGTATGCTGGTCTGCTTGCAGTAATGGGATTATTCGGCATTTCATTTGCAATGCTGTTAAATACACTGATTAATAAACCGGATAATGCTTCCATGCTTGGCAGATCTATTATTGTTTTAACATCAATGCTTGCAGGCAGCTTCTACTTATTCACCAAAAAAAATATTCTGCTGGATCTTATTATTAAGGTACTGCCGCAAAAACAGTTAATGAATTTTGTCGAGTACATGGAACGGGGAGAGGCGTGGCAGCACAGCTTCAGCATTATTTATGTAATTGCGCTTTCCATTGTTATGTTTGTAGTTTCCTGCTCCGTTTTACGAATGAAATATATAAAAAGGGTATGAAAGCGATACATTTCTTGTCAAAGCCGGCTCCCTGCATTACAATGATATTAATAAATAAACGACAGGTGAATATACGATGGAGCATTCCTCAGACATATTACTTCTTACTACAAAATTAAAAATACCGGCACCCCGCAAAAATTACATTGTACGCCATGGATTGTTTGAACACCTTTCCAGGTGCAGGGATATGAGTATTATCTTTCTAAGCGGCGGTGCCGGTACTGGCAAAACGACACTTCTATCATCATTTATTCATGAGAAGGAACTTAAAAATGTATGCTGGCTGTCACTGGATTTTACAAATACCAATGTGTATTCCTTCTGGCTATATTTCATTGCGTCAGTCAGCCCCCTTTTACAGGATGAGGGAAGTCTTTTAAATCTGATGAGAACCAGTCCGGACACCAAATATATGGAGAATCTGCTGATTACGCTGATTAACCGGTTATGGGGAGACGAAGAATATTACATGGTGTTAGATGATGTTCATTGTATCCATGATGAGGCTCTCATACGAACCTTTGAGTTTTTTGTTGAGTCAATGCCTTCCAACTTCCATTTTTTTATGCTTTCACGGGAAGATCCGCCTGTATATTTAGGTCCGATGGCAGTATCCGGCCGTTTGCTGTTTGTTGATGGAAAACAGATGCAGCTGACAGAAGAAGAGGGGCTGGCCTTTCTTAAGGATACGATGAAGCTGGCGGGCAGTGATGAAGAACTGAATCAATTAAACCGCTTTGCGGAAGGATGGATTGGAGGCCTGCAGCTCGCGGCGGCAGCCAAAGCGGCGGGAAAGTATTCAGGCCAGCTGCTGCGTGCCGGGGGCGGAATTGCTTCCCAATACCTGACCCGTGAAATTATTGATGCTCTCACAGAAAAAGAACAGGATTTTCTGATTAAAACAGGATATCTTTCTTATTTTGATGCGGACATCTGCAATAAGTTATTCCAGGGCTTTACAAAACAGGAATTTGATCAAATGATGGAACGGTTCATGGAAAAAAATCTGTTTCTTATCTGCCTGGACGAACAAAACGGAATATACCGCTATCACAATATTTTGTCGGAATATTTAAAGCAGCAGTTTAGCTGTCTCCCTGAAGAGCAAAAATCAGAATACTGCAAAATAACAGCAGGAGCATTTGAAGAAAAAGGGGATTTTGAGGAAGCTTTACAGGAGTATTGTGAGGCAGGCAATTATGAAGAGGTTCTGCGTGTGGCTAAAGCAATGGAAGGCAGGATAGAGGCGTGGAATTATCTTGATAAGGTTCCAATTGAGCTGTTATTCCAGGATACGGATCTGGCTGCACAGTGCTTTATTTATAATCTGGGAAATCTAAATATGGAACGCTGCCGTGTTATTTATGAAAAGTTTAAAGAACTGTATGAAGATTCAGATTTGTTTAGTATTGTTGACTTCGCTCAGATCTATTTTACCAATGAGAATGGGATTTTGCCTCAATATCCTGCGCTGACTGTTAAACAGATTGATCAGATTCCATATGGACCAGTGGTAAAAGCTGTGCTGCTGATCGAAAATGCCGGCGCATTATTGGAAAAGATGCAGTATGAGGAAGCGGAAAACTGCATCATTAAAGGCATTAAAATTGCTTCCGGCTTAAATCCTTTTATCGGCTTTTTCGCATATAATCAGTTAGGTCAGGTTTATGAAGAAATGGGACGGTTAAATGACAGCTTTTCCTGCTATACCAAATCAAAAGAAGTACTGAAACCGATTAGTGGATTAATGGGAATAGAAACCAATTATTACTTTGGTCTGGCTGGAGTTTATATGCGCAGAATGGAACTGGAACAGGCGGAAGATGTGCTGGAGCAATCCAGGCAGCTGTTGGAGGAACGTCATATTCATGTGGATATCACTGACATGACGCTGGATTACCATCTGGCTGAAATGAAGTTTCTCCGGGGAGATAACGATACAGCGGTCTCTTATGTTGAAGGGATTTTGTCTGAGTATCCTAATTATAGCGTGCTCACTCTGGGACGTCTGCTCTATGAACTTGCCTGTATTGACAGACTATCAGAAAATCTTTCTGATAAGTTTTTAAAAGAGCTGGAATATGCGAAGAAATATAACCAGCAGCCCTTTATGAAACTGCTGCGTGCACGGATTCTGTTTAAGCTTGGCAGTACGGCTGAGGCGTTGAAAGAAACTGAAGAATTACTGATTTCATCCCGCTTGCACCATAATAAACTTCGACTTGTAGAAGCTGATATTTTAAAAATATATATGCTTTCCCATGTGCAGGTGAAGGCAGCCGGCCAGCGGGAAATCAACAATTTGTTGGTTGAAGCGATTCATTATGCGCAGGAAGACCGCATTCTTATGCCGTTTTATCTTGATCGGAATACACTGCTGCCTATACTGAATGAATTGCATCAAAAATTATCTGGCAGTCAGTTAATGAGTGCTGCGGAAACAGCATTTTTAGGTGAGACCATTGTGATTTGCGGAGGCCAGACTGTTAAGGATAGTAAAACCGAGATGCTGTCAGCCCGTGAATATGAGGTGTTAAGCCAGTTGTCTCTGGGCATTACCAATCGGGAGATTGCTAACAAGCTTTGCATATCCCAGGCTACGGTGAAAACCCATGTACTCAGTATTTTTGGTAAACTTGGAGTATCATCCAGGATGCTGGCTGTGGAAAAGGCGAGGAAAGATGGACTTATATAAAATCATCTAATTAGTACTTGCAAAAACATTTTTTCTACAGTAGAATAAAAATATCATTTTTGAGAGGAAACAGACTATGAAACTATTTTACATGAACAGCTTAAGACGCAGAGAAAGACGTAAGCTCTTGTAACTGATGCATAGTTAATTCGCATGGTTACAGGATTGATACGTCTTGTTTCTGTGCGGGGATGTTCATAGTTTATAACAGAACCGTAATCGATTCAGCATATGCTGATCTGTTGCGGTTCTTTTTTTATTCTTTTATAAAAATGAAGAAAAATGGAGGTCATAATATGAAGGAAGAAATCTGCAAATGGATTGCAAAAAATCTGGTAATTATAAGTGAACAGGAGGTGACAAAGTTTATGGAAGTACCTCCAGAGGAGAAAATGGGAGATTTCGCACTTCCATGCTTTTCTTTCGCGAAAGTATTGCATAAGAACCCAGCAAAAATAGCAGAAGAACTGAATGCTGAAATGATAGAAATGCAGGAAGACCTGGGTATTGAAAAATCAGAGGCAGTAAACGGGTATTTAAATATATTTATGAATCGGCAAAAATACGTGGAGTACTGGATTAATAAAATGAGGAAACCTGATTTTGGACTGGAAAAGACGGGGGCAGGTAAAACGATATGCATGGATTATTCCTCTCCCAATATAGCAAAATATTTTCATGTGGGGCATTTGCGTACCACAGTCATTGGTAATTCTCTGTATCGTATTTACGAAAAAATGGGATTTCATGTTGTCCGTATCAATCATTTGGGGGATTGGGGAACTCAGTTTGGTAAGCTGATTGTTGCTTATAAAAAATGGAGCGATGAAGAAACAGTCAAAGAAAAGGGGATTGAAGAATTGCAACGAATCTATGTGAAATTTAATACAGAGGCAGAAAAATATCCTGAATTGATGACAGAAGCCAGGAGCTGGTTTGTAAAGATGGAGCAGAATGATGAAGAGGCAATGGGGATATGGAATTGGTTCAAAGAGATCAGTCTACAGGAATATTCCCGTGTGTATAATCTGCTGGGAATAACATTTGATTCTTATGCCGGAGAGAGCTTTTACCGGGATAAAGTACCGGATTTAGTAGAAGAATTGAAAAGCAAAGGACTGTTAAAGAAGAGTCAGGGAGCAGATATCATCGATTTGTCAGAATATGGTATGCCGCCATGTCTTATAACAAAAAGTGACGGCAGCTCAATCTATCATTCCAGGGATATTGCCGCCGCTCTATACCGGAAAGGTACCTATGACTTTGACCGATGTGTGTACGTGACCGGACTTGAGCAAAGCTTGCATTTTAAGCAGTTATTTAAGGCAATAGAAGTAATGGGATATCATTGGGCGGATACTTTAATTCATGTTCCTTACGGATTAGTAAGTCTGAAAGGAGAAAAGTTATCTACCCGCAATGGCAATATCGTCTATGCTGAGGATATTTTAAATGAAGCCATTGAACGTGCATTACATGCAATTCAGGAAAAAAATCCAGATTTAAGGGATAAGGAAGAAATTGCGAAAAAAGTAGGAGTTGGTGCGGTTGTTTTTCATGATTTGTTTAATCAACGGATAAAAAATGTGGATTTTTCTTGGGACGCTGTATTAAGCTTTGATGGAACCACCGGTCCTTACGTCCAATATACCTATGCACGAGCCAAAAGCATAATAAGGAAAAATAATAGGAATACCGATTACGAAAATATAGATTTTCACGCACTGACTGAGGATATGGGATATGCACTGATCAAGGCGCTATCCGCTTATGAGGAAGCGTTAGAAAAAGCGGCAGAGCGTTATGAACCTTCTGTTATCGCAAGATATTTAGTGACAGTCGCCGCTGCTTTTAATAAATTTTACCACGAATGTCCTATTTTACAGGCTGAAGAGAACATAAAGCGGGCCAGAATTCTTCTTATTGATCTGGCTCAGAGCGTAATTTTGGATGCCTGCGGCCTGCTTGGTATGTCCTGCCCGGAAGAAATGTAGGAGTAAAGATCACAGATCTCATATAAAGTGGTATAATCAGGGAAATGGGTTTATAGAAATACATGAAGTTTTCTGGAAGGGTGACGTCAATGAGGAATTCGCATATCTTGTATAAAGTTGAAGCATGGGACAGCTTACAGCATTTATTTAAAGTGAAAAAGATAAATGATCATACATTACATTTTCTCGTATCGTTTGAAAGTAAGTTAGATGACAGCCGTCTGCAGAAATCTCTTGCCGTGTCGGCTGAGGCTTTTCCTTTGCTCAAATGCCGCTTTAACGAAGACGGAAGACGGCCATACTGGGAGAACTGCAGCCATACTGTGGATGAAATGCTGACTTTGATTGAGACGGCAGATGTTGATAATGCTGTAAAAAAATTCCTTGTTTCAGAGATAGATGCGTTAACGGGACCTCAGATAAAACTGGGTGTGATCCGGAATACACAGGCAGATACTCTTGTAATATTAATGAATCACATGCTGTGTGATGCTGCCGGGTTTAAAGATTATCTGTATCTTCTTAGCAGCATCTACAACAATATAGGGGAAAATGCCAATTTCCATCCTCCGGTCTCAGGGAGCCGGAGATTATCTCAGATCAATCGGAAGTTTTCCTTAAATGACAGAATGAAAATTCTGTTTAGTAAGAATGGCATGTCTACCCATGATCCGGCCAGGTTTCAGCTGGAAGGAGATTTAAATAATCCATTTATAGAGATCAGAAGCATCCCGGAGGATGTTTTCTTGAGACTGAAAAAATATGCAAAGCGACATAATGCTACGGTAAACGATATGATACTTACCGCATATATCCGTACTCTTTATAAAACTTTTGGTTATGCTTTTGCAATTCCCAGTACGGTTGATTTAAGAAAGTATTTACCCGGTCATAAAGCAGAGGGTATCTGTAATTTGTGCACCAATCTTACCTGCGACATCGGATCAGACATCGGAATATCGTTTGAAGAAACCCTTCTAAAGGTCAGGGATTGCATGAATAAAGAAAAATCCAGTATAGCCTGTTTGAAAAGTATATCTATGCTAGAAAAAGTATTTGATGTATTGCCTTATAAACTGGCAGAAAGTATTGTGAAAAAGAGTTTTAATAATGCACCAATTGCTTTTACCAATATTGGTATAATTGAAAAAAAACGTTTTTATTTTGATGAGCTCAAAATAAAAAATGCATACATGACCGGTTCCGTGAAATACAGCCCTTATTTTCAACTTGCGGTTTCTACTTTTGATGATAAACCTGTACTGAGTGTAAATTTTTTTGGGTCAGAGGCTGATCGGAATAACATATCTGCTTTTCTGGACCAAGTTGTTTTGGAACTGTATGGAGTATGAAGGGTATATAAAACAGGAAAGGTAAACAGATTATGACTTGACAAAAGTGTATAGCAACCATATACTTGTGTTATGGATAAAATCATAACAAATAAACATCAGATTGCATACGATTCGCTTCATTTTGCTTCTGCTTTGATTGAACTGGATAAGATGACTCGTTACTACGGAACAGATGTGCCGATTTTTCATTCAGAGATACATGTAATAATGGCTATTGCCGAGCATCCGGGTGTCCACGTAGGTGGATTAGCCGATATCCTGGGAGTGACTAAAGGAGCTGTTTCTGAAATTCTCAAAAAGCTGGAGAGAAAGGCTCTGGTTATAAAGGAAATCGATGATCTTAACTTGTCCAGGTATTCATTGTATCTGACTGAAAAGGGCAAAATGGCTCACAGCAATCATATGCATTACCATACAATCATAAACAGTATGGTTGAAGAACAGTTGGATGATGCTTCAGAGCATGATTTAAAATTTTTATCAGACTTTTTATCATCTATGATCAGTAAAGTAAAAAGTCTTAATGATAATTTTGGGGAATAAAATTTTAGCAATGTGTATGGCAACCATACACATTTTGCGCGATTCGGTTAGGAGGTACTAACATTAAAAAGAAAAAAATATCAAAACCATATAACATACCTGGCTCCAGTGAAGCTGATGAGCGGGGGTATAAACAAAAATCAGCAGCAGAAGAAAGAGCTTTGCGAACTATTTATCAGGCATTTACTTCATATGGAACTTTTGGCTTTAATCCATATGAATTCCCTTTTTTTCCTCCAATGAATTTATTTGATATTAAATGGGGACCTGGAAAAACTAATAAAACATCAAAAAAACGTAATAAGTAAATTTATATGAAAGAGTATGGTAACCATACACATTTTTGCACTAAGGAGGATTTGTAATGTATCAAAATATGCATTATAGTTCAGAGAAAAAACTCAGCCCATCAAAGGAGGAATATTTAAAGGCTATTTTCCTGTTATCAGAAAAGGAGGAGGCAGTACGTTCCATTGATCTTGCTGTTTATTTAGGAGTTTCCAAGCCAAGTGTAAATAATGCCATAACAATATTGCAGGAGAAAGGACTGGCAGTGAAACCATTAGGCGGTGAAATCTGTCTCACTGATGAAGGGCGTACACAGGGTAAAAGGATTACAGCCAAGTATCAGCTGCTGAAACAATTTTTGGTTTCATGCTGTAAGGTTAATGAGGAGACAGCCAGTAAAGATGCCTGTAAAATAGAGCATTTTATCAGTGACGAGGCTGTTTTGGCTTTAGAAAAATATTGCAGTGAGATAAAATAAATTATCCGGTATCTGTTTACATATTCAGGTCCTGTTACTTTTTATTAAATGAATGCATTCAAAAAAATAATAGGAGGAATATGTATGTTAAAAGTGAAAAGAGTGTTGGCATTTCTGCTCAGTATTATGTTGATTCTTTCCATGATTCCGGAGATTCCGGCACTGGCAGCAAATACGATGACAGTGGATTGTGCCAATGTAGTCAGAGAAGTGACCCATTGTGCCAGTGGCTCCCTGTATGGAATGACAGAGAGTATCCCGGCAGATGTAAATGGACTTGTAGCACCCTTAAAACCCTATGTCATGAGGAATCCGGCCAGAGGCCAAAACGGAAACCAGCATCCGTACGGTGCGGCTATTCTGGTTTCCCAGAAGCTGACATCTGTTCCCAGTGCAAGGGTATCCATTGATCTGGCAGATATGCTGCCGGGATGGCCTTACCGCTGGCCGGGAATGAACAGCTGGCTGAATCAGGTAAAATCTTTTATTAATGATAAGAAAGCATCAGGCCGTAATAATTATTATGGTTATGAGATCTGGAATGAGCCAGGGGGAACATGGAATTCGTCCAACGGCAGTTTTAATGACATGTGGAAACAGACCTATGATGTGATCCGTGCCAATGATCCCGGTGCTAAGATCATAGGACCATGTGAAAGCTATTATAATAATTCCCGCATGAAGGATTTTCTGACTTTTTGTAAAGCCAATCACTGCATGCCCGATATCATGAGCTGGCATGAGTTGTCTGGGGGACCGAAGACAATCGCACCCAATCTTAGAACGTACCGGGCACTAGAGTCTTCCCTTGGTATCGCTCCTCTGCCGATCAGTATTAATGAATACTGTGACCCGGATCATAGTCTGGAAGGCCAGCCAGGCTCTTCCGCACGTTTTATCGCAAAATTCGAGCGTCATAAGGTGGAAAGTGCCTGTATCACCTGGTGGTTTGTACCAACTCCCGGAAGGCTTGGCAGTCTTCTTGCAACTAATACAGAAAAAGGTGCAGGCTGGTATTTTTATAAATGGTATGGAGATATGACCGGAAACATGGTATTTGTTACTCCGCCTAATGATGACAGCGATCTGGTGGATGGCGCAGCCTGCGTTGATTCCAGTGCAAAATACGTAAGTTTTATTTTTGGAGGACCAAATGACGGAACTGTCAGTACAACCTTCAAAAATATCCCTTCCTTTATCGGTTCCACGGCATCTGTAAAAGTGGAAAAGATAGACTGGGTGAGCAAAGATACCGTATCCAGAGGGCCGGTTGTTCTGTCCTCTTCCAATTATCCTGTTATAAATGGGCAGATTTCAGTGAATTTATCCGGATGCAATAACAGTTCCGGTTACCGCATTTATATTACTCCCGGCACAGGAACGAATACGGGGATTGTTTCCGGAGAAACTTATAAACTGATCAACAGGAGCAGCGGCAAAGCTCTGGATGTTACCAACGGATCTACCGCAGACGGCGCTGATGTGATTCAGTGGGGCTATAGCGGTCAGAATAATCAGAAATGGATTCTGACAGATACAGGTAACGGGTATAAACTGAGCAATACAAAGAGCGGTAAGGTTCTTGATGTTTATAAGAGTTCCACAGCAGACGGAGCGGACGTAATCCAGTGGACAGACAACGGACAGAATAACCAGAGATGGAACTTAATTGATCTGGGGAATGGCTATTACAATCTTGTAAATGTAAACAGCGGAAAGCTTCTTGATGTAGAAAAGGGCTCTGCGGCTGATGGCGGAAATGTAATTCAGTGGAGCAGCAACAACGGGTATAATCAGCAGTGGCAGATTATTGCACCATAATAGGAACAGTATAAATAAAGCATCCTGTAAGATATTGGACAGGGTGCTTTATCTGGCGTGATGGTTCTAAAAACCGGCAGCTTGCTTCCTGCCATATTGTACCTCACATTTAAATCTGATATATTGAATTTGAAAAGGGGGAGCAGCCTTGAAAATTATAATCCAGACAAATGAGATGGTTAAGGATACGGAAATTACGATTGTGTGCAGTACAATCACTCCTGAGATCGAGAAGATTATCTCAAAATTAAAGGTATTAGAAAAACAGCTGGTAGCGGTAAAAGGAAATGAAACATTCCTACTTGATATTTTAGAGCTGCTTTATATTGAGACAGTTGATAAAAAAACGTTTGTATACACGGCAGATAATGTATATGAAACGGAGATGAAACTTTACGAGTTGGAAGAACAATTTGAACAATTTGGATTTTTCAGGGCAGGAAAGTCATGTATTGTGAATCTGAAACACATTAAGTCGCTAAAAGCAGAGTTTGACAGAAGAATAAAAGCTACGATGGAGAATGGAGAGCAGTTAATTGTATCCAGACAGTATGCGGATGAATTTAAAAAGAGACTGGGGGTTAAATAAATGCAAAATAAAAAAACCATTTTTGATTTTTTGGCGCAGGGGTTTTGCCTGTTTGGAGTTTCGTTGGTAATTTTAAACGTGATATGTGTAATAATCGGCGACAGTGCAAAAGAAGTTTCCAGTATGTTTTCATTGGGGGGTGAAGGGCTTTCAGTAGAAACCATGTTACAGTTTCTTATTGTATCATTACTGATAACCGGAGCGAGATTTATATATTTTAATGATGCGATTGTAAAAAGGGCTTCTATTGCTGCCCGCACGGCTTTGATGCTGCTTACAATTATTGCGGTAATTGCAGTATTTATTTACAGTTTTGGGTGGTTTCCAGTGAATATGTGGCAGCCCTGGATGCTATTTTTAGCTGGATTTGGAATTTTATTTTTATCAGGAACAGCAATAACGTATCTGAAAGAGAAAACAGATAATAGAAATATGGAAGAAGCTCTGAGGAAACTGAAGGAAAGGCCGAATTCATAATCATAAAGTACGAAAAATGGCATTATAATCAAGTTACTGTTGTTAGATGCTCAATGAGATGATAAAATGTTCACATGCAGTCTTGAAATTATGTGGCTGTACCGTATTAACGGTATGAGAGGAACAAAAATGATTCATAAAAAATTCGGCAGTTTTTATTTGAGCGACGAAATCCAAAAGGCACTTCGTGTTTTGGATTATAAAATACCCACGGAAGTCCAGGAACGTGTTATTCCACTGGCACTAGAAAAAAAAGACCTTATTGTGAAAGCAAAAACAGGCAGCGGGAAAACCGCTGCCTATGCAATTCCCATCTGTGAGATGGTCAACTGGCTGGAAAACAAACCCCAGGCACTGATTCTTACTCCTACAAGAGAACTGGCGGTTCAGGTGAAGGAGGATTTCACCAATATCGGAAGGTTCAAGCGGATAAAGGCAGCGGCAATTTATGGCGGTCATCCATTTGCCATTGAGAAGACAGAGTTAAAGCAAAAAACGCATGTGGCAGTGGGAACTCCGGGGCGTGTGATGGATCATATAAGAAAAGGGACTCTGCCTTTAAGCATGATCAGCTGTCTGGTTATAGATGAGGCTGACCGGATGCTGGATATGGGATTCATTGACCAGGTAGAGGAAATCATTAAAGAACTTCCTGAGGACAGGGTTACCATGCTGTTTTCTGCCACAATTCCTCAGGAAATAAAAGATTTATCATTGAATGAGCGCAGGACCCCAGCTCAGATCGATATTCATGAGGAAAGCGATATGACACCGGATATTGATCATTCCCTTTTTATTACGTCAGAGGAAGATAAATTTCAACTGCTTACGGATATTACAATTATGGAAAATCCGGACAGCTGTATCATCTTCTGCAGCACAAAGGACCGTGTGGATCTGGTATGGGAGCGGTTAAAGCAGATGAATTATCACCCGGAAAAGCTGCACGGCGGTATGGAACAGGCGGACCGGATCTTAGCCATAAGACGGTTTAAAAGAGGGCAGTACCGGTATCTGGTTGCTACGGATGTGGCGGCAAGGGGCATTGATGTGGATCATATATCCCTTGTTATTAACTATGATATTCCTCTTGAGGCGGAAACTTATGTACACCGGACAGGAAGAACCGGGCGGGCAGGGCACAAAGGGAAGGCGTTTTTACTGGCAACTCCCTCCCAGGACCGGTTCGTCAGGCAGATTGAAGCATTCATTGGATTTGAGATTAAGGAGCGGGCAGTCTATGAGAAAGCTGAGGTATCAAAGGCAAGGCTTATCTTTGATGAAAAAATAAAAGCTGCACCTGTGATTAAACAGTTAAAAAGCGATCAGTTAAACAAAGGCATCATGAAACTGCGGTTTAACGGCGGTAAGAAAAAGAAACTCAGAGCAACGAATTTTGTGGGCGTACTGTCTAATTTAGAAGGCATGTCAGCAGAAGATATCGGAATCATAACAATTCAGGATACACTTACCTATGTGGAAATATTAAACGGAAAAGGTCCTATGGTGCTGGAAGCGATGAGCCATACCACGATAAATGGAAAACAATTAAAGGTAACAAAAGCATTGGATAAATATTAACGGCGTGTTATAGTAAAGCATGAATATAAAATTATTAAATACAAAGGGGTTCCCATGGAAAATATCGATATATTAAAGAGATTAAGATATGCACTTGATATCAAAGACAGTGATATGGCGGAGATTTTTAAACTGGGCGGGGTTGCGCTTTCAAAAGCGGATGTGCAGGATCTGTTAAAGTCCAGTGACAGCATTGATGCAGCAGCGTCAAAAAAAGACAGCCCCTCCCCGGTGAATCATATATGTAATAGTCATATGCTGGAATCATTTTTAAATGGTTTTATTATCTTTAAAAGAGGAAAAAAGGAACCAAAACCAGGGGAATCCGGGGAATCAAATTTTATGATAAAAGACGACGGGAATGTGAATAATGTCTTTCTTAAAAAGGTTAAAATAGCACTGGCTTTTACCGGTGATGATATGCTTGCAGCTTTTAAAGCCGGAGGAGCGGAACTGTCAAACGGGGAATTAAGTGCTCTGTTAAGAAGAGAAGGCCAGCGCAATTACAAGGTCTGCGGGGATCGTTATGTCAGAGTTTTCTTAAAGGGGCTTGCAGAGCGATGCAGGAAGAAATAACAGGATAATTTAAGTGCCAGCTTTTGTTTGAAGGGGTAAACATGGTGACGTTAAAGGAAATTGCAAAAAGATGTGACGTATCCGTATCGACGGTATCCAACATTTTAAACGGGATACCAAAAGTGAGCGAGGAGACCAGGCAGAAGGTATTACAGGTAATAAGGGAAACAGGTTATCAGCCCAACTATATAGCCCAGGGATTGCGTAAAAAGAAGACTAAATTAATAGGAATTATAGCCGAGGACATTTCACTATTTTCCACGCCCATAATTATTGAAAGCATTATGTCTTATTGCGAAGCCAAAAACTACAGAACAATTATGGTGAATCTCCGTTTGTATGCCAGATGGAATGAACAATGGTATCATGATGAAGAGGAATATAATTCTGTTTTAAATCCGGCGATTCAGGAACTCCTGTCAATTAAAGTAGACGGGATCATCTATGTACCGGGCCATGCCAGAAATATGAGCTGTTTTGCCGGGGATTTTAAAATTCCCGCAGTCATGACATACGGCTATACCCATACACCTGAGTTCCCTTCCGTTGTCATTGATGATGAGAAGGGGGGATATGATATGACGGAATATCTTCTGAAAATGGGACACAAACGGATTGGAATCATTGGAGGCAGGAAAGACAACATCCATATGGATAAGAGGCTACTTGGGTATCAGAGAGCTTTGTTTGACAGGCAGATCTTTTACAATCCGGACCTGGTATGCTATGGAAACTGGGATCGGGAATGCGGTTATGAGGGTGCAAAAATACTGATAAAAAAGAACGTTACGGCGATTTTCTGCTTATCAGATGTGATTGCAGGTGGAGTTTATGATTATCTGGAAGAGAATGAACTGGAAGCTCCGGAGGATATCTCCGTGGTGGGATTTGATGATCAGTTGATTGCACAGTATTTCCGGCCGTCGCTGACGACTGCAGCACTTCCTTTAAAAGAGATTGGAAAAAAGGCGGCAGAGTTACTGATCCGGTCACTTGATGGGGACGAAGAACAGACAGAAAACCAGTCTGGTGAAATTGCTTTGCCTTGTTCCGTTATTATCAGAAAATCAGTAAAAAGATTGTTGTAGTAAAAAATATAGAAATAAAATTAGAAACAGATGCGGAGATTATGAAACCGCATCTGTTTTTTTACTGTTATATACTATAAATAATGATGATGTAAAACGATTTATACATAATCAAAAAGAAAAAAACATAGTAATAAAGTATAATAATGAAGAATAATACTTGTTAAAAATATACAAATAATACAATTTTATTTTGATATTTGTTGACTATATGCACATACTGGAATATAATCCCAATTAATAGGTAAAACGATTTACAAAAGGGGATACGTATCCTTAAAATGTCGTGAAACTGTAAGAACAGGAAAGGATGGTTTTCATGAGAATGTTTACTGACAGGAAAAAGGCAAGGGCATTCAGAGAATTTATGTATGTGTTACCGTTTCTGCTTTTAGTTGCTGTGTTTTCGTATTATCCGCTATATGGCTGGGTCTATGCATTTTTTGATTATAAGCCGCCATTTCCCCTTCGCATGGATCAGTTTGTGGGGCTCAAATGGTTCTCGTCACTCTTTACCAATGATGTGAAGTTAAAGCAGCTGCTTGCTGTTTTAAGAAATACCTTTGCCATCAGCGGGCTCAGCCTTTTATTTTCCTGGTTTCCCATGATTTTTGCAGTCTTTTTAAATGAAATCAAATGGAAGCCATTTAAAGTTTTTGTACAGACTGCCACTACATTACCGAATTTCATAAGCTGGGTTCTGGTGTATTCCATTGCATACTGCGTATTCTGCAGTACCGGTGTGGTAAACAGCTTACTGATGAATCTGGGAATTATAAATACCCCCCAGCTTTATCTCCAGTCCGCAAATCATATATGGTTTAAAATGTGGCTGTGGCTTACATGGAAGAATGCCGGCTGGGCTGCGATTATGTATATAGCCGCCATATCGGGAATCGATGAACAGCTCAAAGAAGCTGCCAGAGTGGATGGGGCCACCCGAATGCAGGTGATCAGGCATATCACAATCCCCGGTTTGATTCCCACATTTTTTGTGCTGGTGATGCTCAATCTTGCTAATTTCCTGACAAACGGAATGGAGCAGTACTTCGTTTTTCAGAATGCCTTCAATAAGGATTATATTCAGGTATTGGATTTGTATGTTTACAACATCGCAATGGGAAGCGGGGGATATTCCCTGTCAACTGCCATCAGTATGTTTAAGAGCATCGTAAGCGTATTGCTGTTATGTGCGACTAACCAGATATCCAAAATGGTCAGAGGGGAAGGGTTTGTTTAATGAGGCAGAAAGGGGAAGCAATGAGAGAAAACGTTATAAAGCATAAAAGAAAACAAAGCTTTGAAGATTATGTGATTGATACAATTACCTGCATTGTCTATTTACTTTTTACATTTATATGCGTTTATCCGTTTTATTACATATTCATTAATACCATCAGTGCCAATGATTTAAGTGAAAGAGGGAAAATTCTTCTCTGGCCCGTTGGAATCCATTTTAACAATTATGTTTCCGTTCTTAAGATTCCCGGGTTGTTTTCAGCGCTTAAGATCTCTGTTGCCAGGACGGTAATCGGGACAGTGGTCACTGTATTTATCGCTGCTTTTCTTGGGTATATGTTTACAAAGGAATCCATGTGGAAGAGGAAATTCTGGTATCGCTTTGTGGTGGCAACCATGTATTTTAATGCAGGTATTATTCCCTGGTACATCACAATGCGGAATCTTCATTTAACCAATAATTTCTGGGGATATATTTTACCGGTTGCGGTATCTCCTTTTTATATTGTTTTGTGCAAGACATTTGTGGAGTCCATTCCCGGGGAATTGCAGGATGCGGCGGAGATTGACGGGGCCGGTACTCTTAAAATATTCTTTCAGATTATTACCCCTTTAATTAAACCCATCCTTGCCACAGTCGCAATCTTTACGGCTGTGGCACAATGGAATGCGTTTCAGGATACACTGCTTCTGGTAACGGATAACCGGCTGTATACTCTGCAGTTTACCCTTTATCAGTACATCAATCAGGCAAGCTCTCTAAAGTCACTTGCCAATAGCAGTGCCTCCTCATCACAGATGGCAGCAAGTCTGGCACATTCCCAGACGGCTACCTCCATCCGTATGACTGTTACGATAGTAGTTGTGGCACCGATCATTTTGATTTACCCCATATTCCAGAGATTTTTTGTAAAAGGAATCATGATTGGTGCTGTGAAAGGATAATAACAATTACATAGAAAAGAAGGGAGCAGTGTATGAGAGTAAAAAGGAGAGTTTTTAAGGTGCTGTCAGCAGCTATGGCGGCAGTTATGGTGGCAGGATGCGGCAGTCCTGCGGCAACAAAAGCGACAACTGGGGCAACAGCCGACGGCAAGGGAAATTATGATGAACCAATGACATTTGACTTTTATGATGTTGCGGCAAATTACCAGGGGACTCAGGCTGGGTGGTTTGCAAAGGTGGTAAAGGATAAGTTTAACATTGAACTGAACATGATATCGCCGCAGGTAGCCGGGAACGGGATCTTCCAGACCCGCTGCAGTACAGGGAATTTAGGAGATATCGTATTGCTGGAACGAACGGATTTTACGGACTGTGTAAAAGCAGGTTTAATTAAGGATATCACGGCCGATATCAAAAATTACCCCAATTTAATGACCTATCAGGATCAGATTACAGTATTAAATAAGGCTTTGCCAGAAAATAAAGATGGTAAAATCTATGGAATTCCATGCCAGATGACCAATACATCACCCACCGCATACTCTCAGGATGTAATTAAGTCCAGTCCGCTTTTAAGATGGGATCTCTATTCGGAACTGGGTTGCCCGGATATCAAGAATACGGATGATCTGTTAGATGTTCTGGAAAAAATGATGAAGACACATCCCACCAACAAAGCCGGAGATCCGGCTTACCCCCTTTCTTTGTGGTCTGACTGGGATGGCGGAGACGGAATGTTAGGAATAGCCAATGTCACACAGCTGACAACCTGGTACGGGGAAATAATCAAGGGCTCTAATATTTTAAAGCCGGATAACACATTTATTCCTGTAAACAGCAAAGATGGTGCTTATTATAAAATGCTTCATTTCTTAAATGATGCAAACAGAAGAGGAATTGTAGATCCTGATTCCGGTACCCAGGACTGGAATACGGCCTGCGATAAGATGAAGACTGGCAGAGTGTACTTAATGTGGTATAACTGGCAGGTGGGGTTCTGGAATACACAGGATCGTTTAAAGGATGGCACAGCATTTATTTATACGCCGGTTAAGGATCAGATCTATTATGCAGATGCAGATACCTATTATGGCAGCGGACGTGTTTTTGCCGTCGGTTCCCAGGTAGATGGTGCAAAGTATAAGAGAATTATGGATTTTCTGGATTGGTATGCAAGTCCCGAGGGTTTGACTTATCAGCACGTCGGATTAAAAGGATTTAACTATACCGTAGGCAGTGACGGAAAATATACATATATCAATGACAATGCTTTAATGGATAATGTCACGGTGCCGGACGAATTTGGCGGCGGCGGATTCAATGACGGGAACAATGCAATCAATCAATGGATGCTGGATGCCATCAGTACAGATCCGGATACAGGAGAACCCTATAATAAAGATTATTGGAGCACTTATAAGGCAGCTACAATGACACAGATGAAAAAAGACTGGGCGGCAAAGTTCGGTGCAGCGGAACCGGTCGATTATATGAAGAAAAATAACATCCTGTTGATCAGCCCCAATGTGAGCGTATCCCTTCCCAGCGATCCGGCGGATATATCCATAATCCGCAATCAGTGCAGCGATCTGTTCAGTGATTATTCCTGGAGAATGATTTATGCAAAGGATGACGCAGAGTTTGATTCCCTGTGGAGTGAGATGTGTACACAGATGGATGGAATGGGCTTTGAAGAGCTGTCCAAATTTGACAAGGAAAAGTACCAGATTGAGCTTGATGCCAAACTGGCTGTAAAACAATAGAAAAAGGACTCACAGGAGAGTGAAAATCATGGATATAACGTCAATACTTCCGGAGGGCAGAAGTTTCGCATTCTGGGAGCAGGAACAAAGATATGAGCAGGAACTGCATGTCAACTGCAATCAGGGGGGAACGCCGGGAGATAGTGACGGAAGCATCCAAAAGCCCTTTCAGACAATTAATGAAGCAGCTGCAGCTGCAGTTCCGGGAACCAGGGTATGGATTCATGGCGGTGTGTACAGGGAGTGTGTACACCCCGACATGGGGGGAACTGGACCGGATCAGATGATCTGTTATGAAGCCTGGCAGATGGAACCGGTATGTATTAAAGCTTCTGTGGAGGTAAAGAATTTTACTCCCAGTCAGGGCTGGAGACTGAACCATTTTTCCTCTGACGCGTTATCGGAAGGGATTTCTATCTGGGAGCTGAGACTGAACCCGGAGGATTTTAAAGGGTATAATCCATTCTGCGCAGTGAATATTCTTCATGACAGATTATTTCTGGAATACGATAAAACCGATATGACCACGTACTTAAACAGACGGGGAATGGTATTTAGCGACGGAATTCCTCTGGAGCAGGTGTCGCTTTACCAACAGATGGGCACACGGGAGAATACGTATTGGGTGGAAGCCAATGGCCAGACTGTCCATTTTCGATTAAGGGGTGACGATGACCCGGGAAAACATCTTATTGAGATTACATGCCGGGAGCAATGCTTTGCACCTGAGGTACCCTTTTTATCCTATATTAAGGTAAAAGGGATTACCTGTGCGCATGCAGCTACCGGGGCACCGGTTCCCCAGAGAGGATCCATCTCCTGTTTCAGGGGGCATCACTGGATTATTGAAGACTGTGAAGTGGATTGGTCAAATGGTGTGGGTATAGATATTGGGAGTGAATGCTGGCATCACTGCGTGCCGGAGGATCAGATCATCGGAAACACCATAATCCGCCGCTGCAGGATTAAGAATGCAGGGGTATGCGGCATTGCCGGATTATTTGCCCAGGATCTTTTAATAGAAGACAATCTGATCGAGGGCACAGGCTGGCAGCGGATGGAGCTGTCCTGGGAAGCAGGAGGCATGAAAATACATAATTGCAGAAACAGTCTGATCAGAAGAAACATTTTCACAAAGACTTTCCGGGCAGATCATTTGTGGCTGGACTGCAGCAATGAAAATAACCGGATTACACAGAATTTATTTTTGGACGGGATAGAACAGCGGGAAGCTGTTTTTATTGAATGCACCAGAGACGGTGTTAATTTAATTGATAATAATATATTCTGGAATGTGGAAGGCAGATTTGATGCGGGAAAAGTTCCGGAGGAAACGGGTTCTTCCGGATGGTATAAGATGGAGGAGGATGGAATTGTAAATGGGTATGCAATTTACGCCGAAGGAACCGACCATTTATACATCGCCAATAATCTAATCGCAAAATGCAGGAGTGCCGGATATTTTGCAAAACCGGTTGCATTCCGCATGCATGGTAATCTCAGGGGAGGAACATCAAGAGATGCCAGCTTCATTAACAATATTTTTTATGAATGCGGGGAAGCAGCCATTAAAATGCCAACCGAGAAAAACCAGGCAGAAGGAAATTTTTATGTATCCATGAAAGGGGGGTATTTAAGAATTCTATATCCGGCTCCCCCATGCTGCCTTGATCTTCCTGCATGGCAGGAATTTTACGGATTTGATCAAGAGGGGCAGGAGGGAGCCTTTCAGATTGATCTGGATACGGAGCAGTATACGCTTGAGTTCCGTTCAGTGGATCAATATCCATGGGAAACGATGAGAGGAAGAGAACGGCATCATTACGTGATGAAACCGGAGGATATTAAAACGGTAAAGAAAGATCTGCTGGTTTCCAGTGATTTCTTCGGAACGCTTCATGGAAACGATCAATGCAGGCCTGGACCGTTTAAAGAGCTGGTATCCGGCAGAATCTATCATATTGATCCAAGAAAACTGGTAAGCCAGGAAGGGAGGCAATCATGATTCGTATTGTAAAAACGGAAAATGGTCTGGTGAGAGGAATTGAGGCAGCCGATCCCAGGATTACTGCATTTAAGGGAATTCCATTTGCAGCACCGCCTGTGGGGGAAAACAGATGGCGGGAGCCGAAACCATGTGAGAACTGGGAGGGGATCCGTGACTGTTATCGGTTCGGTCCCATATCCATGCAGGGAGTGCCGGGACTGGGAGATAATATCTATGACAGGGAATGGCATGTGGACCCTGAGATCGCAATAAGTGAGGACTGCCTTTATTTAAATGTCTGGACCGGAGCTAAGAAGGCGGATGAAAAACGCCCTGTTCTGGTATGGTATTTTGGAGGCGGGCTGCAATGCGGATATACCGCTGAAATGGAATTTGACGGAGAAAGACTGGCACGAAGAGGTATTATCGTGGTTTCTGTCAATTACCGGGTGAATTTATTTGGATTTCTCTCTCATCCGGAGCTGACTGCCAGTCAGCCGGATGCCCCGGCCAATTTCGGTCATCTGGATCAGCTGGCAGGTTTAAAATGGGTGATCAGAAACATTAAGGCATTTGGCGGTGATCCGCAAAATATAACCATAGCAGGACAGTCCGCAGGCGGCGGCAGTGTTATGACACATCTGACCACCCCGAGAAGTGAAGGCCTGTTTCAAAAAGCAATCGTGTTAAGCGGAGTATTCTGCCGCCCATACGACAAAAATCCGGATCCGTTCAGCCACACACTGGCTGATGCAGAAAAAGCAGGTGAAAAATTCTTTGATTTTATCGGAGTTAAGGATCTCGCCCAGGCAAGAGCAATGGACGGGAAGCTGCTGCATGAAAAATATGAACAGTTTGGTGGATTCATGGGAACAGTCATTGACGATAAATTCTGTTTTGGGAATTCTTTCCAGCTTTTTATGGAAAATAAAAGAGCCATGGTTCCTGTAATGGCGGGGAACACCTCAGATGAATTTTTTGATTCCATCCATGCAGATTCCGATGAGGAACTGAAAGAAAAGGTAAAGGCACTTTTTCCCGGACAGGAGGAGGAGTTTCTCCGTCTGCTTCGAAATGAAGCGCGGGATAAAGAGGGGAATGCCGGTTTGGTAAGCAGCATAGAGTTTGCTGTAAGAGGACTGTTTCATGAAAATGCCCGGCAAAATAACCCGGTTAATTGCTATTACTATACCTTTGATGCGGATATTCCCGGCTGGGATCATCCGGGGAACTTCCATTCCGTTGATTTATGGTTCTTTTTTGAGACACTGGCAAAATGCTGGCGGCCATTTGAAGGAAAGCATTACGATCTTGCAAGACAAATGGCAAATTACTGGACAAATTTTGTGAAGACAGGCGATCCAAACGGAGAAGACGCAAATGGAAGCCCAATGCCGTTGTGGCAGCCATTTACGGAAGAAAATCCGGACGGAATTTTGTTTTCCACAGAGAAAATTGGCATGAATCAACAGAAGGAAGAGGAACTGATGGCGTTTTTATTAGACAGGCTGAAGGAGAAATTTAAGTAACAACAGGTGATTGCCGGAATGGAGAAAAAATGAAAAAATATGCAGTAAATCCCTATTTGCCTTCATGGGAATATATCCCTGACGGGGAACCATATGTGTTTGGAGACAGAGTTTACGTTTATGGTTCCCATGATTTTTATAATGGTTATGTTTTCTGCCTGGGAGATTACGTCTGCTGGTCAGCACCGGCAGATGATCTTGGAAACTGGCGGTATGAGGGCGTGATTTATCCGAAAACCAGTGATCCCATGAACAAGGATGGGAAGATGTGTCTTTATGCACCGGATGTGGTAAGGGGGGCCGATGGAAGGTATTATCTTTACTATGTCCTTGATAAGGTGCCGGTGGTATCGGTTGCAGTTTGTGATACCCCGGCAGGAAGATATGAGTTTTATGGATATGTCCGGGATAAGGACGGGGGGCGTCTGGGAGAGCGGCCGGGTGACCAGCCGCAGTTCGACCCCGGAGTTTTAAGAGAGGATAACAAAATCTATCTCTACTGCGGTTTCTGCGGTCCCCAGGATGAAACCAGAATCGGTGCCATGGTGACGGTGCTTGCAGACGATATGGTAACAATTTTAGAAGAACCGATTGTGATTGCACCCAGTAAGCCTTATAGCGCAGGTACTGGTTTTGAAGGGCATGAGTTCTTTGAAGCACCTTCTATCAGGAAAAAGGGCAGTACCTATTATTTCATCTATTCCTCTGTAGCCATGCATGAACTGTGCTATGCGGTCAGTGACAGTCCAGTAGGCGGATTTACCTATGGAGGAGTCATTGTCAGTAATTGTGATGAGGGGATAGATACTTATAAGCCAGCCGGGAAGCATACGGCTTTTGCTGCCAACAATCACGGAAGCCTGGTAGAGATTCTGGGAAAATGGTATATTTTTTATCACAGGCATACCAATGGAACCTGGTACAGCCGTCAGGGCTGCGCGGAACCTGTTTCAATTCAGGAAGATGGAACCATTCCCCAGGTGGAGATTACGACCAGCGGGATGGGAGGTTCTTTGCCGGGAAAAGGCGAATATGGCGCTTATCTGGCCTGTAATTTGTTTCAGACGGAACAAAACCCGGAAGTGCTTATCCCCAGGATCATGCAGGATGGCAGAGATGGAGATGAGGAGCCAGGATATATTGCATATATAACAGATGGGGTCACTGCCGGATTTAAATATTTTGAATGTGAGGATATAAAACATATAACGATTACTACGAGAGGTTATGCAGCCGGGTATTTTGAAGTGAAAAATGCATGGGACGGCGAAGTACTTGCTAAAATCCAGATACAGTATACCAATGTATGGGAGAGTTACTCAGCTGATTTGAAGATGGAAAATGGGAAGCAGGCCATCTATCTGACTTACCGGGGAAATGGAAATGCAAGTTTATTATCATTTTCATTGGAGTAAACGAATATCATAAGTAAAAACATGAAAACTGCTGTAGGCGGAGGAATACTCAACTGCGGCAGTTTTTTATGCTGAAAAGTCATTTATTTAAAAACATTTGCTAATTAGCAGGAATACCGGGTACAATAAGTGGAATAAAAAGGCTTAACTGATTGAAAGGAGTAGCAATGAAAGCATTTAAAAGAATATGGATCAGAACCGGATTTCTGGTATTATGTGCAGGTGCATTAGGTGGCTGCGGGAAAGCCAGGGTAAAATCACAGAATCAGACAACTGCTCCGACGAATGTGTCAGTTACTACCGAACCTGTAACCACAGCAGCTTCCTCTGCTGTGAGCGATTCCGCAAATATCACAGAGGAATCTTTAAAGGAGCTGGGTTTCATTTACAAGGAAAATACAATTACTCTTTTAGACATAACAGATGATCAAAAAATTCAGGACATGCTTGGAAAAACGGAAAACATAAAAACTCACACGTATTCTTCTTCTGACGGATTAAACATGGACCAGCTGACAGGAAGGACAGAAAAGCAGTACCTTTATCCAGGACTTGTTATTAAAACAATAGATGGAGCAGAAGATAACAAGTCATATATTTATCAGATGGAAATAACCAGCCCCCAATATATGACTGTGAGAAATGTCAAGGTAGGAGACAGCTTTGAAACGCTGAAAGAAGCCTATCCGGAAGGCAATTTACTGGGCGGAGAATTGAGTAATGGGGAAAACGACTTCCGCTTTGAGGAAGTAGATTATACAAATGTAATGAACTTTCATATAAAGAATAAGAAAGTGGCAAGTATCCAGATCTATTCTCTCATTGATTAGTCCACTGTTTTAAGAAATTTGCGTATTTCTTCATTCTTATTCCCTTCAGTTTACTCGACAGCTGCGGCCGGATTAGCGGCATCAGCTGTCTGTATCAGCGTTTAAACAACTTCAATTGCAATCTGTATGATATATTCAGAAGGGTCTTCTGCAGCCAGATAACTGAGTATCTCCTGCTCGTAGGCATTCCCTGCAATATGCAGATGAGATTTGTTAATATAGTCTGCCAGAGTTTCATACGATCTGGGCAGCATATCATATCCGCCCTTATGATTAATAACAGCATATTTTCCACTGGGTTTAATGTGTACTTTTTCTCCTGTTCGTTTCTTCCCTAATTTGTTATAAAAGTATGCAGGCCTGTCATAAATCTGTTTTTCTAAATCAGATTTTATGATGATAGTGCCAAATGGATAAGTGAACTCAATATGATGAGCGGCACAATATTCATAATGTTCCCCCATTTTTTTCATATCTTCATTTTCAGCACCGCTGCTCGACAAAGGGACTACAATAAAATACTCCTTTTCCTGATTTTCTGTATAAGGGACATTACAGGTAACACTTAATGCATTTTTCGTCATATCATAGGTGGTTTGAAGCAGCTTCTCCATTCTTTTCAGCTTCTTTTGTTCTAATATCAGTTGTTTCCTTTTTTCTTCCACAACCGAAAGAAACCGTGCTGGACTTTTATGTTCTAAATATTCTTTGATTTCGCTCAGGGGCGTTCCTGCTTTCTGAAGCACTTCTATAATGTCAAATGTTGCGAATTGTTTTAAAGAATAGAAACGGTAGCCTTTCTCATTTACATATTCCGGTCTCAGAATTCCGATTTCGTCATAGTGAAACAGCGTATGTTTCGTCACTCCGCAGGCTTTGGCGAATTCACTGGTTGTGAGATATTGCTCATGAATCATATTATTATTCTCCTCTTGACTATCGGAGATACAAAAAGCCATGGATCATCTGATGAAAGGAAGAACCAGTTTTATAATTGCACACCGGCTGTCAACAATCCGCGATGCAGACTGCATACTGGTTATGGATCATGGTACAATTATCGAACAAGGGACTCATGAGGGACTGTTGTCAAAAAAAGGGTTTTATGAACAATTGTATAACAGCCAGTTCACCGGTCAGACATGTTGATAATGAAATTTATGGTGGATATGAGAACTGTATGAGGCATAGGATTGCCGGCTTTGGGATACTGTTTATTAAAAAAATTATACCAAGGAATGCAATCAGCATTCCTGAATACGTCAATATAACAGTATAGTTATAAAATCCTAACAGATGTTTGTTCATAAGATCCCTTCTCCATTTCATTTATAAGATTTCTGCAAAAATCAGGCTATAGGCCAGAATGCACCAGGGTTTGGCTAAAATAATAATCCATATAAATTTTTTTGAACTTATACTGGTCAGTCCGGAAAAATAGCAGAGAAAATCATCTGGGAACAGCGGAAGGAGGATTGAGGCAAATAACAGAATGGTAAAACGCTTGCTGTCACCAAGCCTGGCTGACCAGATTTCATATTGTTTATTTGTGAATAAGGCTTTAACCAGACCGATGCCGAATTGTCGTGCGAGAAAAAAGGCAATAATAGAGCCAATGCTGATTCCAATGTAGTTATACCAAAAACCGCCGAAGGAGCCAAAGAGGATTGCGCCGACTGCACAACCGAAAAAACCTGGAAGAACCGGAAGCACTACCTGAGCTGCCTGCAATAAGATAAGCACAGCAGGAGCCATAATTCCAAATCTTTTTATATAATTCCTGAAAGAATCTAGGGAATGAAATTGTCCCTGTGCATATGCATTTATAAAGAAAAGTAAAACAGCGGACAGTAACAGAAGAAATCCCACAGTTACTACCTTTTTTCTTTTTATTGTAAATTCGTATTGAAAGTTATTTCCCATGTTTGAATTCATTTCCTCCTTTCCTGTGCAACTATTGTTGCATGGAAATATTAATCCATCCTGAAATAATTCTTAACAATTCTGAAGCATATCAAAAAGATGGAAAGTAAAATTAAGATCTTCAGAAAATTTAAGAATTATTTAGCAGATTTTTATGATAAAAAAAGTATAATGAAAGTGGTGGTGAAAAATATGAATAGTGGAAATATTTTAATGGTGGAAGATGACTCAGATATCAGGGAAGGCGTAAGAGTATTACTGGGCAGTGAAGGTTATACGGTTACGGAGGCGGAATCAGGAAACAGAGCGTTGGATATGCTTACCGAAGAGTACGACCTGATTATTTTGGATATTATGATGCCGGGAATATCCGGAATCCGGACATGCGAGGAATTACGAAAAGTTTCCAATGTTCCGATCCTTTTTTTAACAGCAAAAGCCAGAGAGTCGGATAAATTGTTGGGGTTAATGGCAGGTGGAGACGATTATCTGCCCAAACCATTTTCTTATGCAGAACTTTTGGGTAGAGTTAAGGCATTGCTGCGCAGGTATCATGTATATCAGGGAAAAAACCATGAACAAACAGAAGAAGCAGCTTTTGTGGAATGGAAGGGAATACGTGTTTCCATTGCTTTTAATGAAGTATTAATTGAAGGGCAGAATGTGGAACTGTCAGAGATCGAATATCAGATTTTAAAACTGCTGGTGCAGTATCCCAACAAAATATTTTCAGCCGAGAATATATATGAAAGCGTGTGGAAGGAACCGTATTTTTATGGTTCCAACAATACCATTATGGTGCATATACGAAAACTGAGACTGAAAATTGAGAAAAATCCTCAGGAACCGAAACGGATTTGTACTGTGTGGGGAAAGGGGTATCGGATTGGGTAAAATTTGGATATCTGCAAAAGGAAAAATGGAATGTTTTGTAAAAAGCCTTGTTGGAGAACTGATTCTTCTGCTTTTTGCAAGCGCGGCTGTTGCATGCCTTCTTTTTTTTATACTAAATATAATTGTGGGAGCAGGTATTAATTATTTTTTTACTACTACCTCTTATCTGGAAAAAGTAGAAGCAAAAACAGTTCAGAAGCTGCAGGATTATGTGATACAAAATGATCTTAGTCCTTCTGACAGCCGTAAATTGTCGAAATGGGTAAAAAATCAATCGGTGATATATCTGGAAATATATCGGAACGATACTTTGTTATATGTATCAGATCTGTTAGATGACGAGGATGATTATAATGAAATGGAAGTTCCCTACTACAGAGATAGTTATTATCAGCTCATCTTTTCGGATGGAAAAGCAGAGGTGTTTCTGCAGGGTGCTTTTGCTTATCGGTATCATATGTATGCACTTGTCGCGGAACTTTTAATCAGTTTTCTTGTATTTATGATATTATTTATTTTGGGAGTCAGAAAGCGGATTCATTATATCCAAAGCCTACAGAATGAGGTTGGTATTATGCAGGGCGGTTGTCTGGAGCATCCGGTTACTGTAACAGGAGAAGATGAATTAGCAGGACTTGCAAATGATTTAAATCAGCTTCGACGTTCACTTATATATAACTTTGAGAGAGAGAATGAACTCCGGCAGGCGAATCAGAATCTGATTATAGGCATTGCCCATGATTTGAGAACTCCGCTTACTGCGTTGACCATGTATGTGCAGATTCTTATGTCTGAGGTCTGTAAAGATAAAGATATGAATCAGTATTATCTTGATAAAGTTATGCTGAAAGCAGTGCAGATGAAGGAGTTATCAGACTGCCTGTTTGAATACTGTCAGGTCATGGATAAAAGCAAAGAAGAAAATCTGGAAGAACCCAGGACATTTCAAAGTGTATTCAGTGATTATTTATCTGAGATGGTATTGTTTCTGGAAAGCCAGGGATTACATACAGTGACTGAGTTGGATTGGAAGAAAGCGGCTGTTGCAGTCAGAATGGATTATATAGCACGTATTATGGATAATTTAAGCATGAATCTTGTACGGTATGCCAGTCGTGAAGAGGTGATCAGGATCCGCACTGTTTATGAGGATAATGCAGCTGGAATAGAAATTTGTAACACGATACGGCATCAGGATCCGCCTATGGAAACATCGAAAATCGGCATGGAAAATGTACGTTATATGATGGAAGCAATGAATGGAGAATGCCTGGAAGAAATAGATGTAGGAATATACAGGCTTCGGCTCCTGTTTCCAAACCAGGAATAGGAGAGTAAAAAAGAGCAGTTTTCTGTTTAAAAACATGCACATTTTTGTTCCGGAGATAAGTTCAGAATTGTTAAGATATGAATCACAAATAATTAAGGAAAGACTGTTAGAATGTGAACTATCAAAGCAAAAGAACTTTGAAAATGCATAAAGCAGGAGGATAACAATGAAACAATTATTAACGAAAATGGCAGTTTTTATGATGGCAGCTGCAATATCTGTATCGGTAGCAGCATGTGGTAATCAGGATAAGAAAGCGGATGGAAAACAACAGTCAGAGACAACCATTTCTTCAAAGGTCACAAAAGAGAAGAAAAAGGCTCCGGAACAGAAGAAAGAAACAAGTGCCGCTATAAAGAATGCAGAGAAGGAAACAACACAGGCTGCTAAAACAGCAGACGAGAAAAAAACAACACAGGCTGCTAAAACAACAGAGTCGGCAAAAAGCACAGATAATAAAAAGACAGATAAAAAAACAACAAAGGGTAAAAGCCAGGAGAGCACTCCTAAAAAGAATTAAAAAAAAATTATTAAAAGATTTAAGCAGGCAGAATTCTGATATAGGAAGCTGCCTGTTTAGGCCGTTAAAGAGAAGTGGAGCCAGAATGAGAGAATTTGGAAAAATAATTGGATTTTGGGGAATTTTTCTCCTGTTGTTATTTCAGAGTTCTTATTTGTTTATGCCTAAAAAGAATACGGTGGAAGACGGAATGGCGGGTAGAGATATTCCTGCAAATGGAGTGCTGGCAGAACCCTCCAATACTCTGGATGTGATTGTTGTGGGCGATAGTGAGGGATATTCAGCAATTTCTCCCATGGTGATGTGGAAAGATCATGGTATAACATCTTTTGTCTGCAGCCAGTCGGGACAACGCTCCGTGGAAGCATATTATATGCTTAAAAATGCATTAAAACACCAAAAGCCAAAGCTGGTAATTCTGGAGACAGATTTATTCTATCACCACCGGGATGTGCAGACAGAAATAAATCATGCGCTGGATAAGGCGTCACAGTACTATTTACCAATTTTTAAATATCATGACAGGTGGAAAAAGCTTACTGCCCGTGATTGGAAACAGGAGTGGGACTTTAGCCAGCGGGATTGTATGAAAGGGTTTCTTCATAGTAAAAAGGTAGCCGCTTATAAGGGCGGCGAATATATGAATCAATCTGATGGAAGAGAGCCGCTTGACCAGACAGTGACCTTCTGGACAGACAGGATCGTGAAACTGTGCCGGGAAAAACAGATCAGCCTGCTGTTAGTAGGAGTCACTGCACCTAAAAACTGGGATTACAGCCGCCATAATACAGTGAATGATTATGCCTTGAAAAATAAAGTTCCCTATCTGGATTTAAACCTTTACACTAAGGAATTAAAGATGGACTGGAGCAGGGACAGCAGAGACGGAGGGGACCACTTAAACACCAGCGGAGCCGATAAGGTAAGCCGGTATTTAGGCAGTTATCTGGCCGCACATTATGGATTGTCGAATCATAGGAGTGATATAAAGTACATTGAGTGGAACAAAGAGCTGAATCAATACCTGATCAATATATCAGATAAGGGAACATCCAGCTAATAAATCCACTTTTCAGGGGCAGCCATTCCTGACTGAAACTTCTCAAGAAATAAACCTACATGATATCCGTCTGCTACGGCATGATGAACGGTAATAGATAGCGGCATCCATTTTCTGCCGTCTCTGTCATAAAATCTGCCGGCTTCTATAATCGGAAAATAATAGGAGTTGCTGCTGGTATAAGGGACCGGAGCATAGCTGGTAAATTTGATCCATGGCAGCATTCCTATCATAAAATTGTTCTGGGGTGGCATATCCGGTTTCGCTAATATACCATGGTTATCTGAATACATATTTTGGTCACTCATGTAATTGTTATAAAAAGTATTAAAATCGGAATCATATTCCGTCCACATGCAGGACATGGTTTTGTCGTCCTGATGGAAACATGCATAAGCAGGATGTAAAACCTCATAATAACCCAGCTTTCCATCTAAATCGGCAATACGAAACTCATTTTGCTCTGTTATGAGTTTTGAAGCCAGGTATAAAAATGCGGGAAAAAACTTTCTGTTCTGCCTTTTTATCATATCAAAGGTATTGGTTATATCTGTCTCAAAACTGATGGAATAACCGGTAGGCATCATTTTGGTAAAATAATGAAAATATTGCTTTCTGTTCCAGTTATCGAAATCAATTGGCTGAAAGGCAGTGTTTATGTTTGACATTTGCGTTCTCCTTTTTTATTCAGACTCAGGCTTCCAGTACCGCGAGCCATCCGGTTCCCGGCGCAGAAGCCCTTTGTCAATCAGTTCTCTTCTGAGCACGAAATGGTCTCCGAATGTATGCCATTCATCACAGATGGAGTTTACTTCTTTCTCAGTATAACTGCGGTCTGGCTGGAATTTTTCAGCCAGATAACAAAGTGTTTCCGTTCTTAAACGGTTCTTTTGAGATAATTGTGTAATCTTTCCGGAATTATCAAGAAAGTTATTGACATCAATGGTCCGTTCCATGTTTATTGTTCTCCTTCCAACAATTTTTCTTTCCAAAGTTCCAGGAGAGTGCTTACATCATCTGAAAACTGACGATCTGTCTGAGTGTCCTTTTTTTCTATTTCCTCCACGACTTCAAAGGAAAAGGAGGATGCACCATATTGTTTCCAGGCTTTTAACATGCATATCTCAGGACAGGAATCTGTTGTTTTCGAAAAAGTAAACCGATTCTTAGATCCCTGCATATCAAAACTGGCACGTAACCAGTATGAATCATTTCCGCTGCATTGAATGCGGTATACTCCCCCGGTAAGAACTCTGTTTTTATATTGCTCTTTTAATTCTTTTCTGTTTGGGTTTTCCATTTTCTCATAACCTTTCTGAAAAAGTCTGTCTGCGGTCCTTTCCACATCATTTTAGCTCCCGGCTATGGTCTTTTCAATAAACGCTTCGTAGAGTTTCCCTATATACTTGTGTTTTTGTTTCCATTTATTTTAAATATAAGGATAGAATATGAACAAAACCGGATACTAAATAAATAACTGCCTATGATAGAACAAGGAGTTTTGTAAAATGGCGAATATAATTAACTATGCAGAACATGAATTATCAGATTTTAGCAGAAAGCCGTTTCATTCTGTTGACAGCCTGATTCTTTCCAAATTTTCATACATTGGTCTTGCTTCTTTTGTGCCTGGATTTCAGTCATGTGCGACATTTCCAACCATTGGCTGCCTGCTGAAAGCAGAACATTTTAAAGAGATGTTTCGTGATGTCCGGGCTGAAGAAAACAGTTTAAGGCTTTTGTTTGCCATGGCTGCCAGTCCGCGTTATCGTGATTTAACGGTGGGCTTTTACCGGGAAGAACAGGACTGCACTCTGGAGAAACAGTTTTGTGCTGTGACCGTTTTTCTGGATGAAAATACGGCTTACATTGCGTTCCGCGGAACGGATACTACTTTGTCAGGGTGGAAGGAAGACTTTAATATGGCGTTTCAATGCCCGGTGCCCTCACAGGAAGAGGCAGTCCGATATGTAACAGAGGTTGCCTCACATTTTAAAGGAAAGCTTATATTAGGCGGATATTCTAAAGGAGGCAATCTGGCTGTATATGTTTATTCGAAGTTAAACCAGCAGTTAAAGGACCGGATTGTGAAGGTTTATTCTCATGACGGACCTGGGTTTAAGGAAAATGCCTTAGACCTCCCTGAACCGGAGAACAGTCATACGATAGTGGAAAAGACAGTGCCTCAGTCATCGGTGATTGGCATGCTGCTGGAGTGCCAGGAGCCATTTTCCATCGTAAAGAGCAGCAGGACCGGCCTTTTGCTGCACGATCCTTTTTCATGGATCATTGAAGGAGATCATTTTGTAATTGTTGAACGGTTGACGAAAAGTACCAAATACATGGATAAATCACTGCATAGCTGGCTGGGAGCAGTTTCTGATGAAGAACGGGAACGTTTTATTGATGCATTGTATTCGGTTCTGGATATTGAAGATACACAAAACATCAGACAGATTGGATCTGAGTGGCAGAAAAACCTTCCCCTGATGATGGGGCGGGTGAGAAATCTTGATGAATATTCCAGATTTTTGATCCACAAGATGCTGAAAACCATGGCTGCATCTGTTCTTAAAACCATCACGGAAAAGGGGGAGGATTGACAGTTGATTTAGATTAAAGTAATATGAAAACAGCAATTAAATGGAGAAGAACAGCGGGCAGTTTAATAAAAGGGGAAAGAAGCATGCGGTTACTGATTGTAGAGGATGAGATACGGATCAGAGAAGGAATTCAAAAGCTTTTAGGCAAGATGAGACAGGATTATGATATTGTGGGAGAAGCGGAAAACGGGGAAGACGGGCTTCGGATGTTAAAAGAGTTAAAGCCCGATATTGTGATAACAGATATCAGAATGCCAAAGATGGATGGCCTACAGATGATGACCAATGCGGTGAAAGATGGAATTACTGCGAAAGCAATCGTTTTAAGCGCCTATTCGGAATTTGAATATGCCCGTCAGGCGATGAAGCTTGGAGTGACAGAATATTTGCTGAAACCCATTTCACTTAATGATTTTTCACAGGCGCTGGAGCATGTAGAGCTTCAGGTAGAAAAGGACAGGCAGGAGAAGCCTGCAAAGATCGGAACGCTGGAGCAGATACTCTATGATTTCATAAACGGGCGCCTGGAGATGGAAGAGGAAATAAGCGCTTATTTAAAGCACAGTTATCAGATGGAAGAAACTGAGAAACTCATATTGATCTATGTATATCTGGGAAACCGGTATGAAGAAGAGAAAGATGGCGCTATGAAACAGCTGCGTCATGTCTTTTCCGTGTATCCGGATCTGTCTTTCTGCATTCTGGATCTAATATACAGAAAATCAATGGTTGTGGTCCTTTACCATTACAAGGATGCCCACGATCTGGAGCGGTGGCTGCAGCAGCAGATTCTAAAGCAGAGACCACGAAGGATGACCTTTGGATGGACAGAGGTTACAGGAGCGGCCGAATTGAAGAGAGGGCTTGACAGTCTCAGCCCTTATATGGACTGGAATATATCCTTTGATGAGGAAATTCTCATCTCCTATCCCAAGATTACGCATGTACAGACGGTGCCCTGCATCTATCCCATCGAGCTGGAGACGAGGATAAAAGTGGCAATCTGTTCCGACAACTGGGATAAGGCAAAGGCGCTTATGGGAGAATTTCATGACAGTTTTCATGACGGTAAGATCTATGCCCCCAAGGAAATTAAGGAATGTTATGTGCGTTTTTTGTGGGCCGTAATGGGAATTGCCAAGGAACTGGGATGCATCAATTTTGAGTCTTTAAAGCAGCAGAAGCTTTTAGAGACGATTATGGAGGCAAAGCGGAGAGAGGAACTGGCACACGGGGCAGATTTCCTGTTTGACTGTATAAAGCCCCGGGAGGAAGACAGAGAGATCACTCATCTGACGGTAAGGCGGGTCAGAAGCATGATACAGGAGTTTTATCAAAGCGGGATCACACTGGATGAGATTGCCTCAAAGTTAAATGTCACGCCTGAATATCTGGGAACGCAGTTTCATAAGGAAATGGGACTGACCTACAGTACATACATGAAAAATTTCAGAATTAATAAAGCAAAGGAACTGCTGTGCGGGACCCATATGAAGCTGTATGAAATAGCAGCAAAGGTAGGTTATTCCGATCCGAAATACTTCAGTAAGGTATTTAAGGAGATGACAGGCCAGCTTCCTGCGGATTACAGGAAGACTTTAAAATAGGGGAAAACGTTTAGGTTTTTCCTCCTTTTCAAGGTTTCCCGTATTTTGGGAAACAGCCATACAGTGTAAGATGATTTCAGTGGAAATAAATGAAAAGGAGGACTATTTTCAGTGAAACAAATCAAAAGCTTTTTCCGGTATGAGAATATCGGACTGCTGTATGCGCTTCCGGCGTTTCTTTATATGCTGTTTTTTGTGGGATATCCCATTGTCAGCAATCTTATCCTAAGTCTTCAGAATGTTACGGTCAGGAATCTGGTCCGTGGATCGAGGGACTTTATTGGTTTTGATAATTACATAAAACTGATGCATGATACTGTTTTTTTAAGGGCGATGTTTAATACCCTGCTGTTTACGGTCAGCTGTCTGATTGTCCAGTTTGTCATCGGCTTTGCGCTTGCTCTGCTGTTTCAAAAAGATTTTTCCTTTGCCAGACCGGTCAGAGGGCTTCTTATGATACCATGGATGATTCCCATGACCGTAACGGCTTTAATTTTTAAGTTTATGTTTTCCACCGATGTGGGGATCATCAATTATTTCTTAAAAAGTGTGGGCCTGATCTCAGAAAATATTCAGTGGCTCACAAGTCCGACTACTGCGATGACTGCAGTTATTATAGCAAATATCTGGATTGGAATTCCCTTTAATACAATTCTGATTTCAACAGGACTCACTACAATTCCCCTGGAACTGTATGAGAGCGCTGCCATTGATGGGGCAAACGGAAGACAGAAATTCTTTAAGATCACCCTTCCTCTCATGAGAACCACAATCGAATCACTTCTCGTTCTGGGTTTTATTTACACATTCAAGGTTTATGATATGGTCTATGTAATGACCGGAGGCGGTCCGGTAAATTCCACCCATTTACTGTCCACTTATTCCTACAAATTGTCCTTTGAGATGTTCCAGTACAGCCTTGGATCTTCCGCTGCCAATGTACTGCTGGTAATTTTGCTGCTTGTGGGCGTTGTGTATTTAAAAATCACGATGAAAGGGGAGAAGGAGTGATGGAGAAGGAAAGAAAAAAGGGAAAAAAGGAATTACTGTTATGCTTGATTTCCGTAATTATCCTGTGTGTGCTGCTGTTTCCGCTGTTCTGGATTTTTATTACTTCTCTGAAAACGGAGAAGGAAATCTTTCAGATTCCGCCCACGTTTTATCCCCATGTTCTAAATACAAAATCTTATGCGGCCCAGGTTGGCAACGGAGATTTTAATATGTTCCGGTCTTTTGCTAACAGCCTTATTATCTCTGCTGGAGCCATGGTAATAGCAGTTGTTCTTGCTGTTCCGGCTTCCTATGCCGTCGCAAGATATCATTTCAAAGGGAGAAACGGTATGCTTTTGTGCTTTCTGGTAACCCAGATGCTTCCGGTTTCCGTCCTTTTGACACCCATGTTTATTATGTTTAAGGGAATGCATATATACAATACGTGGCTGTCCGCCATTTTATCCGATGCAACTCTTGGCATCCCATTTTCGGTGCTTATTTTAAAAAATTATTTTGCTTCTGTTCCAAGAGATCTTGAGGAAGCTGCCTATATTGACGGGTGTACCCGGTTCCTGGCATTTATCAGGATTCTGCTTCCAGTGGCAAAGCCCGGAGTGGTTGTATGCGCGATCTTTTCCTTCCTGTATGGCTGGGGTGATTTAGCTTATGGCATGACATTTATTCTGGACCAGAAGAAACGGCCGATTACAGCGGGAATCTTTAATTTTATGGGGCAGTACGGTACAAAGTGGAGTTATTTAACTGCCTTTGCCATTGTGACGATTATACCGGTTGCGTTTATCTTCTTATTCATGCAGAAGTATATTATATCGGGAATGACAAGCGGTGCAGTTAAGGGATAGAAGTTTTGGAATTGAGAGGGAGCCATATGAAAAAAGTGAGTCTGAAGAAAAAGTTAATCCGCCTTTTCTGGGCGACTTCTACCATTCCAATTCTGGTATTAAGCTTTTATTATTTCTATAACATTTCGGTTACATTAAAAAAGAACACCCAGGAGCTGACCAGTGTAAGCTTAATGCAGATGGATAATAATTTAATTATCCGGTTGAAAGCATATGAGGATCTTTTGTTCCAGATTTATACTAATGATGATGTGGTGGCATGGGTGGACCGGTTGGATCAGAAGCAGAATGCATCGGTTGCAAAAAACCAGCTTCGGAGGTATTTAAGAGGACTCCTTAATACAAAAGAATACATAAAGTCCATCACAATTATTACGCCTAAGGGGCTGAGCATTACTTACAACCAGCTGTCTGCATCCACCTATGAAAATTCGTGGATGAACAGTTTCAGCCTATCCCAGGAGGAGCTGTATGGGGAAGTATCCTCGGATAATCAGACCCATATTTTCCCCACGGAATACGGGACCAGATTTGCAAATGAGGATTATTATCTGCTGCATCTGGCTCACCGGATTATAGATTACAAAAATTTAAACAAAGAAAACGGCATTGTAATTGTCAGCCTGGATAAAGAATTTCTTCAGAGTGTATGCAAGGTTCAGGAGCAGGACAGGGACAAAAGCTTTAATTTCATCATTGATGAGGCGGGACGTATTATTGCTTACCGTGAACCGGAAAAGATAGGAAAAGTTCTTTACGGGAAGGGGGCGCCTTTAGAAGCCAGAGTGGAAGCATGTAAAAGGTTTATAAGGGAAGAAGGCCTGTACGAGGAGCGTTATACCTCTGTCTGGCTTTACCACGACGATACTCTGGGCTGGGATCTGGTCAATGTGATGGATCAGGGAAGTTTAATGAAGAATTTAAACAGTCAGATCTATCTGATTGTAGCCTTAAGCCTTATTCTTCTTATGATTACTGTATTAATGACGTTTGGGGTGCTTGACCGTCTTGTGGATTCGGTGAAGATGGTGGTGGCATCCATGCAGAAAGCGAGAGAGGGAGATTTAAAAGTCCGTGTAGAGACTGACAGGAAAATGCCCGTGGAAATTGAAACGATAGCAGTCCAGTTTAATGACATGCTGGAGAAGCTGGAGACTGCGCTTAAAAAAGAAAAGAAGGCAGGGCAGATGCAGCGACAGGCTGAGCTAAAGGCCTTGGAAGCGCAGATTAATCCCCATTTTCTCTATAACACACTGGATACTATTAACTGGATGGCAATTGATAAAGATGAATTTGATATCAGTAATGCCATTAATTCCCTTGCCACCATACTCCGCTATGCCATTGCGGACAGCAGCGGGGAGGTTTGTGTGCGGGATGAGATCGACTGGCTGAAAAAGTACATTTATTTACAGCAGTTCAGGCTGAAAAATAATTTCACCTGCAGCATCAATGTGGATCCTGATGTGATGGACCGGCGGATCCACAAACTTTTGCTGCAGCCATTTGTTGAAAACTCCATCCTTCATGGCTTTGAGGGAACGAAGACCAATCACGTTCTGGAAGTGAGCATGTGCGGAGAAGGAGAAGAATTACGGATTCTCATCCGCGACAATGGAAAAGGGATGGAGCCTCATAAATTGGAATTAATCAGAAGGGGTATTTTTGGAGAGTCGGATGCGGCGTCTCATATTGGCATGGAGAACGCCATTACCAGACTTCGGATGTACTACGGAGACGATGTAAAAATTGAGATTAACAGCAGGTCAGGTATGGGAACGGAAGTTATTTTACGAATACCTACTTAAGAAAATTTACCCTTTCTAAGATTTGTTGAGTTTTTTTGGGAGTGTATAGACGTTATAATGAAGTCGTTGAAACAAGAAAAATAAAGGAGGAAAAACATGAAAAAGTTAATGACAGCCTTACTTTTTGCAGCGTTGCTTTGGGGAGCGGTGACTGGCTGCAGCTCCGGGAGCGGAGCTGTGTCAGCGACGGAAAGTGGAACAGAGACCGCTAAAAGCAGTGAGAAAGCGGCGGCAACCGGAAGTGAAAAAGCTTCGGAGACAGAAAAAAGCAAGACCACAGGTGATGTAACAATCTGGTACTACTGGGAAACAGAAGGACATCAGAAAGCACTGAATCATATCATCGAAGAATTTAACGGATCACAAAGTGAGGTTAAAGTACAGGCTAAGTACGTTCCATTTGCCGATTTTAAAAAGCAGCTATCCATCGGCGCATCTGCAGATGAGCTCCCGGATCTGGTAATTCTTGATAATCCGGATCATGCTTCTTATGCAGCCATGGGAATCTTTGCAGATTTAACCGGAAGATTTGATGTAAGCACCTATTATCCCGGCCCTGTAAATTCCTGTACGTTAGACGGCAAGCTGTATGGAGTTCCTTTCGGAAGCAACTGTCTGCTCCTTTTCTATAATGAGGATATGTTAAAGGCGGCAGGCTGTAAGGTTCCCACCACCTGGGATGAGCTGCTTACGACTGCAAAAGCCTGCACAACCGGCCAGGTTTCCGGATTTGCACACTGCAGTCTGCAAAACGAGGAAGGCACCTTTAACTTCCTGCCATGGGTATGGTCAGCAGGTGCCACAGCCTACGAACTGAATTCAGAAGGCGGAATCAAAGCACTGACTATGGTGAAAAAGCTGGTTGATTCCGGCGCCATGACAAAGGAAGCGATTAACTGGACACAAGGAGACACCATGAACCAGTTTATCTCCGGAAACTTAGCAATGATGATCAACGGAACCTGGCAGGTTCCTACCATGCGCCAGGAAGCTCCAGATTTAAAATGGAATGTTGCCCCGATTCCCATGGATAAAAAACAGGCTTCCGGTCTGGGCGGAGAGAACTATGCAGTGATTGCAGGAGGCAATGAGGAAGGTGCCGTTCAATTCCTCAAATATGCCACAAGTGAAGAGACTTGCCTCTATATGATGAATGCAATGGGATATATCTCTTCAGATTCTGTTATTGCAAAGAAGCAGTTTGAAGGAGACCCGGTATATGACGCATTTGTTGAGGAAATGCAGTATGCAAATGCAAGAGGGCCGTTGCCGGAATGGCCTGACATCTCTGATGCCATATCATTGGCATTTAACGAGGTGATGACAGATTCAAGCACGCCGGAGGAAGCTGCAGCGAAAGCGCAGGCAGTCATTGATGGTATTATTAAGAAATAGGATTACATACAATAAAAAAGAAGTGGCGCCGGCTGTCAATGCCGACGTCACTTTGCAGAGCAAACCAGGAGGTGCAGTATGAATAAAGTGGAAATACGCGACAGATTTTTCAACAGGTACAAAGAGTTAATCAGAACGGAGATGATTCCTTATCAGTGGAAGGTTCTAAATGATGAAATTGATATCACCATTGAACGGGAACGTAATGACGATTCCATCCCCAATGAGAAGAGCCATGTGATTGAAAATTTCCGGATTGCGGCTGGACGGAAAAAAGGAAATCACTATGGCTGGGTATTTCAGGACAGCGATCTTTATAAATGGCTGGAGGCGGTTGCGTACACCTTGCGGGAGAAGATGGATGAGGAATTAAAGTGTCTGGCTGATGATGTTGTGGATTTAATCAGTGAAGCCCAGGAAGAAAATGGATATCTGGATACATATTTCACCATTGAAGAGCCTGATCAGAAATACAAACGCCTGTGGGGGAGCCACGAGCTGTATTGTGCGGGGCATTTTATAGAGGCAGCAGTGGCTTACTATGAAGCAGCTGGGAATGAGAAGGTTCTTAAGACTGCATGCAGGCTGGCTGACCACATTGACTCTGTGTTTGGAGCTGAGGATGGAAAAATTCATGGCTATGACGGTCATGAAGAGGTTGAAATCGGCCTGATGCGGTTATACCGGCTTACAAAAAATGACAGATATCTAAAACTGGCCCGGTACTTTTTATTTGTGCGGGGAACAGACTGCGATGGTATGAATTCCAAACATCTTCCCCTGACCTATTATCAGGCCCACCTTCCTGTGCTGGAACAGGATACTGCTGAAGGACACGCAGTAAGGCTTGTTTATCTTTGCACTGCAATGGCTGATGCAGCGGGTGAGACAGGGGATGAGAAGCTTCTTTTGGCGTGCAGGCGGTTGTGGAAGAGCATTGTAAGCCGGCGTATGTATATCACCGGGGGAATCGGCTCCACCGTTAACGGGGAAGCATTTACACTGGATTACGATTTACCGAATGATACCATGTACTGTGAGACCTGTGCGTCCGTAGGGCTGGTGTTTTTTGCATATCGGATGCTTATGACAGAGGAGAGGGGGGAATACGGGGATGTGATGGAGCGCGCACTTTATAATACGGTACTTGGAGGCGTAGCTCTTGACGGAAAACATTTCTTTTATGTGAATCCTCTTGAGGCGGTCCCGGGAAAATCATCAAAGGATCCGGGAAAGAGCCATGTAAAATGCGTTCGTCCCCAGTGGCTTGGCTGTGCGTGCTGTCCTCCCAATCTCGCAAGACTTTTAGCATCTGTGGAGCAGTATGTTTTTGTCCAAAAGAAAAATAAGCTTTTAGTGAATCTCTTTGTGGAATGCAAGGGAAGCTTTGAAATAGAGGATGGCATTCTGGAGATAGAACTAAAGACCGGATATCCATGGGATGGTTGTGTAGAAATAAAGTTAAATTACAGCGGAACCGCCAGTGTCTGTCTGGGAATCCGGGTGCCGTCATGGTCCGATACCTTTGATGTGGTGATAAACCAGCAAAGCGCAGCTTTTGAGGCAAAAGACGGATTTATCTATATGGATCAGGTCTTCAAAGCGGATACCATAAGCCTGAAACTGGATATGGGAGCGAAGCGCTGGTATGCCCACCCGATGGTAGAAAACGATCTTGGAAAATTCGCGGTTTCCAGAGGCCCCCTTGTTTATTGCCTGGAAGAAACGGATAATGGAAAGAATCTGCATCTTTTGTCAGTGGAAAAACAGGAACCATTTGAGTATGAATTTAAGGAAACCCTTTTGGGGGGCGTGGGAGTTCTCACTGCTTCCGGCTGGAAGACAGAAGTGGATCGGGAAGAGGAAGGACTTTACAGAAAAAGTGATTCTGCAGTAAAGAAAGTGAAGACGAAAATCAAATGGATTCCTTATTACAGCTGGGCCAACAGAGAAGAAAACGAAATGCGTGTATGGGTCAGAGAAGATAATCTGTGTTAGAAGGAAGCACAACCGCCCCTTTACCGAAGTGAAAACGGCAGGGGGCGGTTGTATTTATTATGGGCTTTAGCTAAAAAATTTGACAGATGAATAAAACGACAGTACAATATACAATGTAATTAAAATAATAAATAAGTAATATGATACAATATAAGATTCTGCGTATTAAAAAGTTAATAAAAGAGTTATATATTAACAAAAACACTATTATAAATCCTGTACTAAAAGACATAAAGTCTCATAAGCCAGCAAATCAAAGCAGCGAAAGGAATAGTTCTTATGAAACGTTTATTTGTAATAATATGTTTTATGATATTGATTTTTCAAACATTAGGATGTAATAAAAGTGAATATCATATGAATAGTTTTTACAGTGATTTAAAAGCAGTGGGAGAAGATGACAGCTATAATGTATCGGGTAGTGCATATATTGCACAGAAAGCAGATCTTGTATATATGTCTCCTGTTTTAGATACGAATATAACATTATCAGGAAAAATTAAAAATATATCAGGTAATGTTCAGGTCGTCTATGTTAAGCCTGATAATGAAGTGATAGTTATAGCTGATAGCAGTAACTCTAAGATAAAATCTATTAAAATAGATACAATAATTAATTTAAGTCAAGGGGAAGGGCATCTTGAATTTAGAGGTGATAAAGCTTCGTTTAAATTCGACATACATCTTACTAATATCTCCAGAGAAGATTTTAGCTATATCGGAATGGAGAAAACAGATGAAAACTTATATGAACAGGAAGATGAAGAAGACGATGATGTAGATGAAGAAGATGAAAAGGAAATATTGTACAGTGATTCAGAGTCAGTAGAATTACTTAATGATGTCAGTGTTTTATATCCAAAAGATGATGGATCGGACATACTTCTGACCACTAATCTTGACGAATCGACAAAAATAAATGTTTCTATAAGAATGGATGTAACTAGTATTAATGATAATAAAATGAAATTAGGAAAATTTGAATTGGTATATAAAGCTGATAACGGTAAGAATTTTAAAGTGCTTGAACATAAGGAAAATGAGATTTCGTTTGGTGGATATGAATCGGGAGAAAATTATGAAACAGAGTTGACTTTACCTGCTGGAAATAATGAACTAATTGTAAAAACGGCCAAGGGGGAAAATTATAAAGTGAATTTTAAAATCAAAGTAATTAAAAGTGAATAAGTTGGTGTACACCCTCTTTGCATTTGAAATCAGGACAGGAATTGTCATGTGTGTATTCCTGTCCTGAGAACAATCATGAGTTAAAGTATTTCTCCCGTTCACCTGCGTAGTTTAACTTGTCATTTGTTCCGGTATCCCAATCCATTTCCGCTCCCTCTGCGGTTATAACCCATTCCGTTTCCGTTGCAGCCGCCTGAGCCACAACCTGTACCTGCGCCGGTGCCGTTTCCGTCACAGGCCGCCTGTCTCTCACGGATTGCGGCAAGCTGTGCATCTGCCTGCTCCCGGGTCAGGGTTCCGTCAGCCACTTTCTCATTGAGCCTGTCTTCGTGAATATCCGCTACTGCCTGCTGGAATTCGCTTAATTTTTCGGCCTCGGCAGCCATTGATCCGTAGCTTTTTCCAGATTTGCGTTCTGCTGTTACCTCATCCATTGTTTTTCCTGTAATACCGGATACTGCTTCAGCCGGTGTTTTGTAAGCGGCAGCTGCAAATGAGGTCATGGTTGCAGCTGAAAGTGCAAGTGCAAGGGCACATCCTGTAATTACTTTTTTCTTGTTTTTCATAAATTCTAATCTCCTTTCGGTTTGTGTTATTTCCCTTTCGGTAAGTTCATAATAACGTTTGTATGTGGCACGAATGTGTCAGAGACGGTCTTTTTATTTGTCATTTTATTTTTTGTGCCACGAAGTTGCCTTATTTCGCTGTTATATATATAATAAAATCACAGGAGGTGTTTCCTATGTCAATGATGCTGATTGCGGACGATAGTCCTCAGTTATTAAATATTTTAAACAGCGCTGCAAGGAAAGAAGGCTTCGACACGGTACTTGCACAGGATGGGCAGCAGGCGTTAGAGGAGTTTTATGCTAAGAAGCCACAGGTTGTGCTGCTGGATGTGATGATGCCAAAACTGGACGGCTTTGCGGTGTGCCGGGAAATCCGCAGGCAGTCCGATGTTCCGGTCATAATGGTAACTGCCAGAGGAGAGGATTTTGAGAAGATCATGGGTCTGGATATTGGCGCTGATGATTACATTGTTAAACCATTTTCCCCAGGAGAGGTTATGGCACGGGTGAGAGCGGTGCTGCGCCGTATTGAAAAAGGCGCAGGGGAACCAGGGAAGATTCTCTCTGTTGAGAATCTGATCATAAATCTGGAAAATTACAGCGTCATGGTTGATGACAAGCCTATACTTTTAACAAAGAGGGAGACGGACATGCTCTGGACACTTGCAGGCGGAAGGAACCGGGCCTATACCCGTGAGATGCTTCTGGATCTATTGTGGGGATATGATTACTACGGTGATCCCCGCACGGTTGATTCCCATATGAAACGGCTGAGAGCCAAACTGGAAGAAGTTCCCCATCCAACCTGGGAGATCCGCACGATCCGGAATGTTGGATATAAATTTGAGGTGCTCCCATGAATAAGAAAATAGTGTGGAAAATGATTGCCTCTTTTGCAGCAGTGCTCCTTTTATTTACTGCCATATTAGGCACTGTATTTGTGTCCATGTTCCGGCGGCATACCATTGCAATCACCCGTTCTTCCATGGAAAAACGGGCGGTTTCCATCGCAGAAACGCTGTCTCTCTATGAGAACGGAGAAGGCGGAGCCCCGCAGTTTGGAATGGGAATGGGACACCACGCAATGGCAGGGTATGGGGCATATCTTCGATTCCTGGATCAGGTGGCCATGGCAACGGTGTGGATTGTAGATGATGACCGCAATCTCATTTCTGCCAGTCGTGACGGGGGTACTTCCGGGAAGGAACTGCCTGAGAATGCAGAAAAAATCATCAGCAGGGTTTTAGAAGGTGAAATCACCTACGGAGAGGAGTTTTCCGGGTTATTAAATGCACCGACTCTGACCGTTGGTGTGCCCATCCGAACAGAAGACGGAATTTCCGGTGCAGTTCTTCTTCACTCCCCGGTCAGCGGAGTAAATGAAGCTGTACTTCAGGGATTGTCTGCTCTGGGAGCAGGAACTGTGATAGCTCTGGTTCTTGCAGGTATGGCAGCAGTATGGCTGTCTTACCGATTTACCAATCCCCTGCGCCGCATGAATGATGCGGCACGCTGTCTTGCCGATGGTGATTATACGGCTAAAACCGGTGTTTTTCAGGCAGACGAGATCGGCCAGCTGGCCCAAACCATTGATTTGCTTTCAAAACGGCTGACTGAGGCCAGAAAGCAGCAGGCGGCCCTGGATAAAATGAAACAGGATTTTGTGGCAAATGTTTCACATGAGCTTCGTACACCAGTGGCGGTATTGCGGGGATCCCTTGAGGTACTTTGGGATGGGACCATCAATAGTCCGGAAGAAATAAAGGAATACTATGATCAGATGTTAGGAGAAAGCAGACATTTAGAGCGTCTGGTAAATGATCTGCTGGATTTGTCCCGGCTTCAGGATGACCAGTTTTCACTTGACAAGGGAGAGGTGAATCTCTGCGACGTAATACGGGATACACAAAGAGCAATCCGCCGTTCTGTAAAGGAGAAAGAACTTCAGTTCATGGTAAATTGTCCGGGAGAGGAGTGCGTTGTGAATGGGGACTATGGGCGGCTCCGCCAGCTTGTTTTAATACTTCTGGATAATGCTGTTAAGTTTACAAAACAACAGGGAAATATAGAACTCTCTCTTATAAAGCAGGGAGAAGGCTGCCTGATCACTGTTGCTAATAGTGGAGAGGAGATACCGGCTGAAACAATACCATTTCTGTTTGACCGTTTTTATAAAACAAACAGCCCTCAAAACCGTTCTGGCACCGGGCTGGGGCTTGCCATTGCAAAGCAGATTGCTGACAGGCATAATGCACTTATCAGTGTGGAAAGCAGTAAGGGAAAAACCAGTTTCTTTGTTAGATTTTAAACATTCTTGCCACAAAACAGTCCTTGTAGTATGATGAATTTACAGGAGTACAAGCATTTAAATTCATGTTAATTTGAAAGGAGAAGGTACTATGAACGGGGAAAGCAGAAGGCAGGAGGAAACAATGATTTCTTCCTTCGATGGAACAAAACTGAGATTTAGAAAAGATGCAGTGGAGAATCCAAAAGCACTGATCGTCATTGCCCATGGTTTATGTGAGCATTTAAACCGGTACGATTATTTTACGGAAAAGCTTAACGAAAATGGCTATAGTGTTTACCGGTATGACCAGAGGGGACATGGAAAATCAGAAGGGAAAAAGGTTTATTTTAAAGATTTTAATGAGATGCCTGACGATCTGGGGCAGATCCTTGCTCTTGCCAGAGAGGAGAGTGAGGGAAAAAAAGTTTTCCTGTTCGGGCACAGCATGGGCGGGGAGACAGTAACCCTGTTCGGTGCAAAGAATCCGGGAATGGCAGATGGAATAATTACCTCTGGTGCACTGACTCACTACAACCATCCGGTTATGGGAGATCAGTTCCCAATTGAAGCACCGGATGATACCTATCTGCCCAATCAGCTTGGAGACGGAGTATGCAGCGATAAAAGGGTGATTGAAGCATATGTTTCGGATCCTCTGGTGGAAAAGGAGATCAGCACTGGGCTGATTAATCAGATTTACGCAGGAGTGCAGTGGCTGAAGGCCAATATAAAAAGCTTCTCTGATCCGGTCCTGATTCTTCATGGAGCTGATGACGGCCTGGTTTCTGCAAAAGATTCTCTGGATCTCTTTGAAGAAATAAGCTCTAAGGATAAAAGCCTGCAAATCTATGCAAACCTGTTTCATGAGATCTTAAATGAGCCGTGCAGAGATGAGATTATTGCGGATATCTTACTATGGCTTGGTAAACATATCTGATGGATTTGAATATATATTAATAGGAAAAGGCATCCTGCGTTTTATATTGGCAGGATGCCTTATAGTTTACAAGGGTTAATAATTGGGCTTTAAAAAGTATATGTTACTATAATATTATTGAACAATCGTGTCCAATGATAAGTTAAAAAAATAGCCTACCCTGCAGCGAACAGGATAGGCGGTGTCCGTTAGGACATTTTGCTTTGTCTGGGAGCTTCCACCTTGTGTGGCGGTTACTCTTTGTAATTTCAATATAACATATCTTATGATTTTTTTCAAGATTAATATAACTGTATGTTAGTTCCATGTACTATTTAATATATTTGTATGTCAGTCTTATGTCATATAAGCCTATTTCGAAGCTGAGATTTGAGTAAAAGGAATTAGTAATGATGTATATTCTAAAAGGCTGTCTTAATAATTAATTTATTATAATGAATAACTAAGAGGATATTGAGAAGTAGTAATACTTATTTGACTAAAAGATAAATAGTAATTTGTGGGAGACAAATGATGTATAAAGATATATTAACAAGAGGTATTAAAATAAAAATAATAGGAGATAGTATTGCTGCTGGTGCTGGTAGTTCTATGAGTTATAAGACTGAAGAACTTATATTTGAAGGGGATGGTACAAAATTCTTTAGAAGGGTAGCACCAAACAGTTGGTGGGGATTGTTGGAACAATACCTGCGAGATAATTATATTAACTGCAGCGTTGAGAACAAAGGATGTGGAGGAGCATTTTCATATCAGATAAATAAGTATCTTGATGCACTTATATCTATTGATGATAATTTAGTGTTTGTTTTAATGGGATTAAATGACCGTAAACGGATAAATGGTATGAAAGAATTAAAGAGTAATTGTGAGCATGTTGTTGATGAACTGATTAATAATGGTAAAATGGTGTGTTTGTTAACCCCAACTCCATCGGTTCACAGTAATGAGTATTATACCAATAGAATTTATCATACCGATGAAGTCGTTGGAATTTTACGTTGCATTGCAGATAGCAGAAAAATATTATTAATAGATAATTACAAATATATTATGGAATATCTTGCAAAAGAAAAATTAATAATTGATGACATTATTTACGGTGAGGATTGTACAAATGATGGTCTGCACCCAGCAGATTATGTGCAGAAATTGATATTTCAAAATCTAATTAGAACATTACAAATATAAGTTAATTGATTTTGGTAGAAGTATCAGAGTGTTTGAGACACGCGGCAGTAACATAAAAACAATATCTACAAGACGTAAAATAAAGATCGTCGTAAGCTACTATACATAACAAAAACCACCCTGGTTCAAACTTGGCAGTTACGGTGTGGATATGCTACTCATGTAATGGTCAGCCACCTTGTGGACGGTTGTTCCCAATATAATTCTAGGATATCATTTCTATATTATTTCTGTCAAGACTTAGTAATAAACTAAACTGCCTGAGTGGAAGACTGGATAAATCAATTAAAGTTTCCGTATTTCAGTGCAGGTTACATATCGGATATTCCGGGTCCAACTCCAATTATAAGTAAAAGCACGCTGATCAGAATAGAGGTAAATGGTAAATAAGCAAAAATAAGATATATAGTGTATTCGGTCTGACTCAATACAAAATCCCTCCTATCATTACATGTTAAAATAAGGTTAACTGTTATCCTGTATCATATTCTTCTTCCTATAATTGCTTGGCGAGATCCCGTAATACTGCTTAAATGCATAGGAAAAGTGCTGAATGGAAGAGTAGTTCAACCGGTCGGAAATTTCCGATATAGTAATGGCAGCGTCATTTAAATAGATCTTAGCCATAGACATCTTGGCTTCTGTTTTTTTCTGCTGAAATGTTTTGCCGTAATAATCCTTTAAAAACCGTTCGGTCTGGCGAACGCTTAAGCCAAGCCTTTCTGCCAGATGCTCCATTGTAATGGTCTCATATTCATAAAGAAAGCTCTCTTCCACAATGATGTATTTGCTGTCTACCAGATTGGAGGGTGAAAAATGAACCTTCGACTGTGCTTTATATTCATAGTTTCGTACAATTTTAACTACGCATTGCTGGAGAAGGGCCTCTACTAAAATCATATATCCCGTATAACGGTGTTCCAGTTCAAAAAAGATCTGCTGCATCAGCGGATACAGCTCCTGTGTATCCTGTCCGAACCAGAAATGGGTTTTCTCGAATTTAAAAGCCACCGTATCCGCCTCAGGCTGGGTATGGGTATTATTTTTTTGCAGTTTGAAATAAATACAGTATTCTGCCATAGGATCATTCTTTAAAGGAATCTGTTCATGCTCCACGTGTGGACCTGTCATATACAGGGTGTTGGGAGTGATATTATATATCTGGTCATCAATATTCACTTTGCCATGACCGTAGGGAATGTAGTGGATCTCATAACTGTTATTTCCATGGCTGTGTCTTGGCATGGAACGAAGAAACCGCTCAAATACAATGTTTAAGACCAGAAATGTGGTATCGTCGATACCTATTTTTATATTTAAATCTTTAAATCCCTTCCTCATGATTTCACCCCTTTGATTTCCTTACCTTATCTTACTTTATCAGCATAATTTATTCAAGTCAAGGAATGTTCGATAACGCGACATACAGACGCCCCTTCTGTCTGGTTCCCCTCTAATTTTCTCCGGCAGAACCGGTATAATGGGAAGTGTAAAGAACCTAATGACCGTAAGAATGTAAGGAGGAAAATAATATGTCACTGGTTACATCGGAACAAATGCTTTTGGATGCTCAAAAAGGCGGGTACGCCGTAGGAGCTTTTAATGTTGAAAATATGGAAATGCTGAAGGCTGTGGTGGCTGCAGCAGAAGAACTTCGGGCCCCGGTTATGCTTCAGACCACTCCATCAACGGTTAAATACGGAACACTGGAAACATACTATGCCATGGCAGCAGCAGAGGCTGAAAAAGCAACCGTACCGGTATGTCTTCACTTAGATCACGGCAGCAGCTACGAGCTTGTTCTCCAGGCAATCCGCGCCGGATATACATCTGTTATGATTGATGGCTCCCACTTAGATTTTGAGAGCAACATCGCATTAACCAAACGGGCTGCAGACGCTGCCATTGCCTGCAACATCACAGTGGAAGGCGAGCTTGGAAAGGTTGGCGGCAAGGAGGATGATCTGGAAGCAGAAGCGGACAACAACACAGATCCCATGCAGGCAAAGGAATTCGTAGAACGGACAGGGGTTCATTCCCTTGCAATTGGAATCGGAACCGCCCACGGATTTTATGCAACCACCCCGGTTTTAGACAAAGAGCGGATCAGCGAAGTGAAAAAGCTTGTGTCTGTGCCGCTGGTTCTTCACGGCGCCTCTGGTTTAAGCGATGAAGATGTGAGAGAATGTGTGAGCAGAGGAATGTGTAAGGTAAATTTTGCTACAGAGTTAAGAGTGGCCTATACCGATGCGGGAAAGAAGCTTTTAAAAGAGAATCCGGATACCTTTGATCCAAAGAAATTAGGCACGGTTGGAATGGAAGCAGTAAAGCAGTTCGTTAAGAACCGCATTCTGGTCTGCGGCTGTGACCATAAAGCGGACTGATTATTTCATGGAGGAAAAAATGAAACCTTATTTATTGGGGATAGACGTAGGCACCAGCGCCTGTAAGATCGCCGTTTTCGATAGAAATGGAACCGTTTTAGAAGCTGCAACCGGGGAGTATGAGGTTTATTATCCCCAGACAGGCTGGGCAGAGCAGGATCCGGATGAATGGTGGCGGGTAATCTGCAGCACGATGAAATACATATTTTCCAAATCCCGGATAAAGCCGGAGGAAATCGCAGGAATCGGAATCGACGGACAGAGCTGGTCTGCCATAGCGGTAGACAAAGAAGGCAGTGTCTTAACCAATACGCCGATCTGGATGGATACCAGGGCTGATGACATTTGCAGAGAACTCAGTGAGAAAGTTGGAGAACAGCGGATATTTGAAGTGTCAGGAAATTCCCTGCAGCCTTCCTACAGCACAGCGAAAATCATCTGGTACCAGAGAAATATGTCAGAGGTATATGAAAATATATACAAGGTACTGCAGTCCAACAGCTACATTGCCTATAAACTCACCGGTCAGATGACTCAGGATCTTTCCCAGGGATATGGTTTTCACTGCTTTGACATGCATACCGGCACCTGGGATCAGGCAATGTGCGAAGCGCTTGGCATTCCGGCGCAGATTCTTCCGGACATTCACCCCTGCCATGAGGTGATCGGCACAGTGACGAAAGCAGCTGCAGTCCAGTCGGGACTGGCAGAGGGAACCCCTGTGGTAGCAGGCGGTCTTGACGCAGCCTGCGGTACCCTTGGAGCCGGAGTGATCCATGCAGGAGAAACCCAGGAGCAGGGAGGTCAGGCCGGAGGAATGAGTATCTGCATTGATAGCTACAAGGCCGATCCAAGGCTGATTTTAAGCTGTCATGTTGTACCTGGCAAATGGCTTTTACAGGGAGGTACAACCGGAGGCGGCGGAGCCATGCGGTGGCTGGAGAAGGAGTTTGGCACATTTGAAAGAGAAGAAGGCAGAAGAACCGGGAAAAGCTCCCTGGATCTGTTCAATGAAGCAGCCGGAAGCGTCCCCCCGGGCAGTGACGGGCTGATCTTCCTTCCCTATATGGCCGGGGAGCGCTCCCCATTATGGAATCCCTATGCAAAAGGCGTTTTTTACGGAATGGATTTTGGAAAGACCAAAGGCCACTTCATACGCGCTGTCATGGAGGGAGTCGCCATGTCATTAAGGCATAATCTGGAAGTGGCGGCAGAAGCAGGAGCAGCAGTTGATGTATTAAGGGCCATGGGAGGATCTGCAAATTCTCTTTTGTGGACCCAGATTAAATCCGATGTGACCGGCAAGCCCGTGATTGTTCCTTCTTCTGATACAGCCACGACTTTGGGAGCGGCTATCCTGGCTGGAGTCGGAGTTGGAATTTATGAGGATTTTGAAGAGGCAGTAAAGCTGACTGTGGAAAATAAACGGTATCATGTTCCCAATCAGGCTGACAGTAACATCTATGACCGGAATTACCGGAAATATTTAAGCTTATATGAACATTTAAAAGATATGATGGTTCAGGAAGGAGAAAATGAGTCATGAAAGCAGCAGTTGTTTGTGCAAATGAGGACGTAAGGTATATGGACTATGAGGAGCCGAAAGCAGGCCCAGGACTGGTAAAGATCAGAGTAAAGGCATCCGGTATATGCGGATCTGATATTCCAAGAGTGCTGCATAACGGAGTGCATTTTTATCCCATTGTACTGGGACATGAATTTTCCGGAGATGTAGTGGAGGTCGGAGAAGGTGTCACATCAGTAAAGCCGGGAGACCGGGTTTCCGGAGCACCTTTAATTCCCTGTATGAAATGCGATGACTGCCAGAATGGAAACTTCTCTCTTTGCAGACATTATAGCTTTATCGGTTCCAGACAGCAGGGAAGTAACGCAGACTATGTGGTAATTCCGGAACAGAATGCGGTTGTATTTGATAAAAGCATTTCCTATGAGCAGGGTGCTATGTTTGAACCTTCTACCGTTGCCCTTCACGGTCTGTTCCAGAATGACTACCGGGGCGGTGAGTATACTGCAGTTTTAGGAGGCGGAACCATCGGCATGTTCACCATGCAGTGGGCGAAGATTTTCGGAGCAAAAAAAGTGGTTGTATTTGATATCAGTGAAGAACGTCTGGAGCTTGCAAAACGTCTGGGGGCAGATGAAGCAATTAATACCACCCAGGAAGGCTTTAAAGAAAAAGCAATGGATCTTACAGAAGGAAAAGGCTTTTCCTATGTATTTGAGACAGCCGGACAGGTACCAACCATGCAGATGGCATTCGAACTGGCGGCCAATAAAGCCAGTGTCTGTTTCATCGGAACTCCACATGTTGATTTATCCTTTACCCCTTCCATGTGGGAAAACATGAACCGGAAAGAGTTTAAGTTAACCGGATCCTGGATGTCTTACAGTTCACCGTTCCCTGGTAAAGAGTGGAAACTGACCGCCCATTACTTTGCAACAGGTCAGCTGAAATTTGATCCCGGATTTGTCTACAAGAAGATGCCCATGAGCCAGGCGCAGGAAGCTTTCCAGCTATTTAAGACACCGGGGCTGGTAAAGGGAAAGATCCTTTTGGTAAACGAATAGGAGGAACCTATGATACTGACCGTAACATTAAATGCTGCTATTGACAAACGGTATGTAGTCGATGGTTTTTCACAGGGAGAAGTAAACCGTGTGAAATCATGTTCCTATACGCCGGGAGGGAAAGGCTTAAATGTTTCAAAGCCGGCAGTCATTGCAGGAGGCAGCGTTGTGGCAACCGGTTTTGTAGGAGGCCATGCAGGTAATTATATTGAAGAAGAATTAGGCTCTTTTGGGATCACCAGTGCTTTTTACCATCTGAAAGGAGAGAGCCGTTCCTGCATTAATATCTGGGATGAAAAAAATAAAATCCAGACAGAATTTCTGGAACCTGGCTTTGAAGTGGAGGAAGAGGACTTACTTAAGTTTCTGGAACATTTTAAAAAGCTTGCGGCAGAGGCAGAAGTCATAGCCATTTCAGGAAGTGTGCCCAGAGGACTTGACGGCACTGCTTATCAGAGAATGGTGAAGATCGGAAAAGAAGCAGGAAAAAAAGTAATATTAGATACCAGCGGAAATCTGCTTAAGATGGGGATCGAAGCCGCTCCTTCCATGATCAAGCCCAATTTAGATGAGATCCGTATGCTGACAGGTAAAAGCTGCAACAGCCTGGAAGAGATGATCGAAGCTGCAAAGGATATTCATAAACGCGGTGTGGAGATCGTGGCAGTTTCCCTTGGTTCGGAAGGTTCCTTCGTGGTATGCAGCTCCGGTATTTACAGAGCCAGAGTGCCGAAGATAGATGCAGTAAACACGGTAGGATGCGGTGACTCCATGATTGCCGGTTTTGCTCTTGGACTTTCCAGACAGCTTCCAATGGAAGAGATATTAAGAAATGCAAGTGCTGTCTCAGCAGCCTCTGCGTTAAGAGAGGAAACAGGATTTTTCCTGGTGGAAGATATGCAAGGGTTGCTGCCTCAGATAGAAATTACAAGAATCGGGGGTTGAAAATGAAATATTTATTGAAAAATGACCGGCTGGAAGTGGGGTTCACCTCTCTGGGAGGCGCCCTGACAACTATAAAAAACGAAGCAGGTACGGAGTATTTATGGCAGGGAGATCCTGAGTACTGGAGTGGGCAGGCCCCGGTATTATTCCCCATTTGCGGCAGCTTAAGAAACAACACAGCAGTCACAAAAGAGGGAAAGGAGATTCAGATGCCAAGGCATGGGATTGTCCGAAAGGAAGAATTTAAGCTGGAATCAGAAAAAGAGGACAGCATCTGTTTTTCCATTTCAGAAAACGATGAGATGATGGGAAAATATCCTTATCCATTTACCCTCACCATGGAATACAGGCTGAAAGAGGACAGCATTCTTGTAACCTATGGAGTTAAAAACACAGGCACAGAGGATATGCCTTTCTTCATAGGAGGTCATCCGGCGTTCCGGTGCCCTCTTTTACCAACAGAGAACTTTGAGGATTATCAGGTTGTCTTTGATGCAGAAGAAGAAGAAAAAACCGCTCCAACACCGGATTTGAAAACAGGATTGGTAGATATGGGACACAGGAAAGAAAATTCTCTGGTAGGTACTGTTTTACCTCTTGCCCACTCCCTGTTTTACGAAGATGGCATCATATTCGACCAGCTGAAATCAAAAAAAGTAACACTCTGTCACAAAGAGACGGGACATGGAGTAGAACTGGAGATGGGATCCTTTCCCTATCTGGTCATCTGGTCAGCAGCCAACGACGGACCGTTTCTTGCTTTGGAGCCCTGGACCGGGCTGTCCACCTGCAGCGATGAAAACGATGTATTTGAAGAAAAACGAAATGCAGCAATTGTAAAGCCAGGGGAAGAAAAACGGCTGAGCTATAAAATCACAATCCTATAAAAAGAGAAGGAGAATATGACAATGAAAGAATCTGTAAATCCGGCATTGGTGCCAAAAGTAAAATTATATACAGGAGAGGAGATTCCCTGTGTAGGTATGGGAACCTTTGGTTCCGACCGTTTTACTCCTGATGAAGTATCGGCAGCTGTAGGGGGTGCAATCCGCTGTGGATACCGCATGTTTGACTGTGCGGCCTGCTATGGAAATGAGGATCAGATCGGAGAAGTATTCCATCATGCATTTGAAGAGGGAGTCGTAGAGCGAAAAGACCTTTTCATCATGACAAAGGTATGGAATGACATGCATGACAGAGTAGAGGAATCCTGCCAAAAGAGCATTGCTGACTTACAGTGTGAATATATGGATATGTTCTTTATTCACTGGCCATTTCCAAATTATCACGCTCCCCACTGTGATGTAGATTCCCGTAATCCGGATTCCAGACCATTTTCTCCGGAAGAATTTTTAAGAACCTACCGTCAGTGTGAGGAACTGGTAAAAAAAGGACTGATCCGCAACATCGGTATTTCCAATATGACCATTCCAAAGCTGGAAGCAGTTCTGCCCCACATGAACATTATGCCTGCAGCCTGTGAAATGGAGCTTCACCCCTGTTTCCAGCAGCAGAAGCTGTTTGATTATCTGGTTGCTCATCATATACAGCCGGTCGGCTTTATGCCATTAGGTTCTCCCCAGAGACCTGAGAGAGATATGTGTCCGGAGGATGTGGCAGATTTACAGACACCGGAGATGAAGCAAATTGCGGCGGCTCACGGCGTTCACCCAGCTGTTATTGCTCTCAAATGGGCTCGTCAGAGAGGACAGATCCCCATTCCTTTCTCCATTCATGAAATGGAATATGTTAGTAACTTAAAGGCAATGACAGAGGATCCCCTTACAGAAGAAGAAATGAGCCTGATCGCAACACTGGAAAGGAATAACCGTCTGGTGAAAGGGCAGGTATTTCTATGGGAAGGTGCAGGCGACTGGCATGATCTCTGGGATGAGGATGGATTTATTGTAAAATAACCGGGTACTTAAGAAACAGCCGGAATTTTTGAAGCACAGGCGGACAACTTCAGAAATTCCGGCCTTATTGCTATTTTCTTTTCTGGAAACTGCGCATACTGATTGTAGCACTTATTGGAGAACTGAGGGGATAGTTATATGTATAAGGTATTGTTGGTTGATGACGAAATTTTAATAAGGGAACGAATTTCTCAAAGAATACCATGGGGAACACTGGGTTACGAGCTTGCAGGAACCTGCGAAAACGGAAAAGAGGCCATTGGCTTTATGGAGAAGCAGCCGGTGGATCTTGTACTGACGGATATCTGCATGCCCTATGTAGACGGTCTTGAGCTGGCAAAGTATTTATATGAAAACAGGAAACACACAAAAATCGTGATTATAACCGGTTACGATGAATTTGAATATGCAAAAAAAGCGGTGGAATACCATGTGCTTTCCTATGTATTAAAGCCGGTCACAGCAGGGGAACTGATTGAAAAGTTAAAGGAAGCTAAAAAAATTCTGGATGGGGAAGCGGAAAATCTCCAGGTCCGGACCTATTATGAAGGGAGTTACCCCCTATTAAAAAACCAGTTTCTGCTTCAGCTGGGACAGGGACGGATTCATGAGGACCAGATTGGGGATAAATTAAAAGAATTCCACATCGATTTTTCCGGTGAATGCTATTGCGCGGCGCTGCTCTGCCCGCGGGAACAGACGGAAAAAAAGGAAATATCCCAAATGGCGGACTTAGTCCGGAAGGAATGGAGCGAAGACGTTCTGGTGACCGAAGACGATGATGGTCAGATTCTTCTCTATGTGAAAAAGAAAAACAGTTCTCAGATAAAAAAAGAGATGGCAGATATCTGCAATGAATCTGCAGACCTCATTCTTAAGAAGATGGGGAAAACAGTATACTGCCTGGTTGGAACCTGTGTATTTAATTTAAGAGGGCTCAGCTTTTCATATGAAAAGGCCATGGATATGAAGGAATATCTTTTTCTGGAGCGGCAGCCTGGGATCTATGAGTGGGACAGATTTCAAAAATACAGGCTCAGTGCCCAGGGACTTTTAAGCGAAGGGGAACGGGAAAAACGAATTGTGCTTGCAGTCAGAAGTAATCTGGCAGAGGAGATCAAAACGGAGATTGGGCAGATCCGGGAGGAATGCCAGACCAACTGGGTGACCAGGAATAAGGTTGTGGTGATCTACCAGAGCCTGATCCTTGCAGTCATGAATTTTCTGGAACGGCTTAATCTTGTGGAAGACGGATTTTTCTTAAAAGAACAGGAGATCATATCCGGACTTTTTGGCTGTTCCTATATTTCAGAGATGGAAGAAAAGGTGATGGACTTTTTTTATGGTGCGTTGGAAATTGTGAACAGCAACAGAGGTAATTATGGAGATCATCAGGCGATAGCAGCACTGGAATACATCAACAGTCATTATTCTGACTGCAGTCTGTCCCTCCAGGAGATATGTGAAAAACTGGCCATCAGCGTCAGCTATTTCAGCTCTGCATTTAAAAACTATACAGGCATGACCTTTGTGGAAGCGTTGACAAAAAAGCGGATGGAAAAAGCCATGGAGCTTTTGGAAAATACATCCTTGAAGACTTATGAGGTTGCAGAAAAATGCGGATACAACGATGCCAATTATTTCAGCGCCATTTTTAAAAAAGCAACGGAAAAGACACCAAAAGAATATGCGGGATTGAGAAAGAACCGGAAAGGCAGCTATGAGAATCGAAGTCAGGTTTAAAAGTATACGGACTAATATGATCATTTATTTTTCCCTTCTGGTTCTTTTAACTGTAACTGTGTTCCTGTTCTTTTCCATACGGTTTACCAAAAGCAATCTTATGGATAATTCGGAAAAAAACAGCCGTCAGCTGATTGAGCAGGTCAATTTCAATATTGAAAACTACATTGACTACATGGAAAATATCTCCCAGGTAATTATGAACAACCGGGATATAACCGGATATCTGTTCGGTGACGGAAAAGAGACAGGAGAAGATTTAAAGGAGGCTTTTCAGACCATCCTCCATGCAAGGACAGATATCTATAACATTGCTGTCCTGGGAGACAATGGGAGATATTTTATCAATAATGGAGGTGACAGATTAAACATACGGGCACGGCTTAAGGACAAGGAATGGTATCAGGATGCGAAAATGGCGGAAAGCAAAATCCTCATTTCCTCCTCACACGTACAGAATCTGGTAAAGAACGATTATAAATGGGTGGTAACCTTAAGCCGGGGAATCTCCAATCCGGCTACGGGACGTGTTGAGGGACTACTGGTCATTGATTTAAATTATGACGTGATCAATGATTTATGTGAATCCATCAGCCTGGGAAATAAGGGGTATGTCTACATCCTTGACGGAAAAGGAGAAATCGTTTATCACCCTCAGCAGCAGCTGATTTTAAGCGGCGTAAAGAAGGAACTGTTAAAAGAAGTGTCAGCCAGCAAAACCAGTCTTACCCATACCGATGAAAACGGAGAGAATAAGATCTATACGCCTTTTCACTCAAAAAAAACCGGCTGGACAATCGTTGGTGTGATTTATACCTCAGAGCTGGCAGGCAACGAATTTACCATGAAAACAATGTATACAGGAGCTGCATTTATTCTGATTCTGCTGGCCAGCCTGTTTGCAGTCTTACTGTCAGCAAAAATCACCAGGCCCATCAAGCAGCTTCAGGCTGCCATGAAAGAGGTGCAGGAGGGGAAATTCCAGCCAGTCAGCATTGAAACAGCAGGGGACGATGAGATCTCAAGTCTCACCCATTCCTTTAACAGCATGACGGAACGGATTGACGAGCTGATGAAGAAAAACAGCAAGGAGCAGGCGGAAAAGAGAAAGAGTGAATTAAAGGCGCTGCAGTCCCAGATCAATCCACATTTTCTCTATAATACCCTAGACTCCATCATCTGGCTGATCGAAACCGAAGATTCAGAACAGGCAATCAAGATGACTTCTGTTCTTGCCCGGTTTTTCCGTCAGGCAATCGGCAATTCCAACATCTATGTGACGGTCTGGCAGGAGCTTGAATATACCAGAAATTATCTGCTGATCCAGCAGATGAGGTATAAGGATAAAGTGGCTTTTGATATCAGGGTTGATAAAGAAGTCATGGAGTGTGCGATTGTCAAGCTGGTATTACAGCCATTGGTGGAAAATGCCCTGTATCATGGGCTGAAGTATAAAACAGAGCAGGGAAATATACTCATCTGCGGGTACAGGCAGGAAGAAACCGTGATATTAAAAGTTATGGATGATGGCGCCGGAATGACGAAGGAAGCTCTTAACACTATTTTTCAGAAGAAGACGGATCAGAAGCATAACGGAGTGGGAATGAAAAATATTAAAGACCGGCTTAACATGTATTACGGACCTGGATATGGCTTAAGCGTGGACAGTAAGGAAGGGGAGGGAACAACAGTGACCATCACCATACCTTACCAGCTGATGGAGGATCTGAATGAAGAAACATAAAAATGCATTTTTAATGATTCTGTTCTTTGCATTGGCTGTGCTGTTCCTGTCCGGTGTTTTTTTACTGGATGAGTTTGGGGAGAAGAAAACGGTTAAAATCGTCTTTATACCCAAGGTTCAGGACAAGACAAACGACTTCTGGATGTCCATGATATCCGGGGCGAAAAGCGCAGGCAAGGAATATCAGGCCAATCTGGTTATTCTGGCACCGGAAGAGGAAAATGATTATGAAACCCAGAAAAAATATATTGAAGAAGCAATAAAGATGAAACCTGACGCCATCGCACTTGCTCCTATTCGGTATTCAGAAATGACGGACTGCGTAAAGCAGGTGACAGATGCCGGAATTAAACTCATCCTGATTGATTCCAAGCTTGATAAAGACTTAGAAGAAACCTACATCGGTACGGATAACAGAAACGCAGGCCTGCAGATGGGAAAAAAGATGCGGGATTTTGTGAGACCGGAGACGAAGATCGCCGTGGTTTCCCATGTAAAAGGTTCTTCCACTGCTATAGAGCGGGAGGAAGGTCTCAGAGAGGGGCTTGGGGAGGATGAAAGCAGGATTAAAATGGTCCTGTACAGCAATTCCGACTATAACCAGGCATATGAAAAAACAAGAGAGCTGATGAGGACAGATCCGGACATTACACTGATTGCAGGGTTGAATCTGTATTCCACAGTAGGGGTGGCAAGAGCCATTAAAGAGATGAATTTAAGTCATAAGGTACATGTTGTAGGTTTCGATAACGACATTGAAGGAATTCAGTATTTAGAAGAAGGGATCATTGACACCCTGATCGTCCAAAAGCCTTTTAATATGGGCTATATCGGGATCCAGACTGCGGTGGAAACAGTGCGGGGAAAGAAGCCGCAAAAAAATATCTACTGCGATACGGAGGTGATTACGGCAGACAATATTTATACCGATGAGAATCAGAAGCTGCTCTTCCCATTTTAAGAAAGTAAAATCTTCTTCTTTTTTTGTAAGATCCTCTATATTAGAAAATTTCAATTCCGATATAATGGAATCATGAGAACGAAGCACATGGTTCAAAACAAAAAAAGAAGCGGAGAGTGAGAATGTGGGCAGAGTTATGCTGAAAATGAAGGGAATTGACAAGTCCTTTCCTGGTGTACATGCTTTGGATCACGTAGATCTGGAGGTAGAGGCAGGAGAGGTCCATGCGCTGATGGGAGAAAACGGAGCAGGAAAATCAACTCTGATGAAGATTCTTACAGGCATCTATTCTAAGGATTCCGGTACCATTGAATTCGAGGGCCAGGAAGTGAATTTTACCACTCCGGGCAAGGCCCAGGAAGCCGGAATTGCTATTGTCCATCAGGAACTGAATATGATGAATCACTTAACAGTGGCCCAGAATCTGTTTATCGGCCGGGAAATGATGAAGAGTGGATTTATAAGCGACTCCATGATGAATAAAGAAGCACAAAAGCTGTTTCAGAGGCTGAATATTGAGATCAACCCTTCGGAGGTCATGGGGAATTTAACCGTTGGGCGGCAGCAGATGTGTGAGATAGCGAAAGCAATTTCCAGAGATGCCAGGCTGATCGTATTTGATGAGCCGTCTGCAGCCCTTACGGAGACAGAGATCGAAGAGCTGTTTAAAATTATTCGGGATCTGCGTTCCAAAGGGATGGGGATCATCTACATATCCCACCGGATGGATGAAATTAAAGTGATCACAGACAGGGTGACTGTCATGCGTGACGGGGCCTATGTGGGTACATTGACAACCAAAGACTGTATAAAGGATGACATCATCAATATGATGGTAGGCCGGGTGATTTACGAAGAGCCGAAACAGGCTGGCAGTGTAAAAGAGGATGCCCCCGTAGTTTTAAAGGTGGAACATCTAAGTGCCGGGAAAATGGTAAAGGATGTCAGTTTTGAACTGAAAAAGGGTGAAATCCTGGGCTTTTCCGGATTAATGGGAGCAGGCAGAACAGAAACGGCCAGAGCTATTTTCGGAGCGGATAAAAAAGACGGCGGAGAGATCTTCATTAATGGACGGAGAGCAGACATAAAGACGACGGAAGATGCAGTCAGTCAGGGAATCGGATATTTATCAGAGGACCGGAAGCGCTTTGGACTGGTGGTTTATAAATCTGTTGCGGAAAACTCCACCATGGCTTCCCTCTCTTCGTTTATGAAAGGCTTCTTTATCGATAAGAAGAAGGAGCATCAGCAGGCAGAGCATTATGTTCATCTGTTAAATACCAGGACTCCGGGCGTAGACCAGCTGGTGGTGAATTTATCAGGAGGAAATCAGCAGAAGGTGGTAATTGCCAAATGGCTGATCAGAAACTGCGATATTCTGATTTTTGATGAACCCACAAGAGGAATTGACGTAGGAGCCAAAAGTGAGATCTATCATCTGATGAATGAGCTGGCAAAGCAGGGGAAATCCATCATTATGATCTCGTCGGAAATGGCTGAAATTTTGCGGATGAGTGACAGGGTCATGGTAATGTGTGAAGGACGCATCACCGATGAAATCCCAATAGAAGAGGTGTCGCAGGAGCGGATCATGGCTGCGGCTACCATGAGAAATCAGGAGGTCAGCAATGGAAAAACTGAAAAACAACCCGCTTGTTAAGGCAATAGGAACCCAGAGGCTGGTGGCACTGCTGGCTCTTATCGTAATCTACCTGGCATTCGGAATCATGAATCCCAGATTTGCAACTTATAACACGATGGTAAATATTTTTGATGCCTCTTATTATATTGGATTCATGGCAATTGGTATCTGCTTTGTCATTGCAACCGGCGGGATTGATTTGTCCATCGGCACAGTGCTTACCATGTCCGGTCTGGTAGCAGGTTACTTAAGCGTAAATATGGGATTTCCCATATGGCTCGTAATCATTATCTGTATTCTGATCGGAACTGCCTTTGGTGTTGCAAACGGACTGTTAGTCGCAAAGCTTGGGCTTCCGCCCTTTATCGCAACACTTGGAACCATGATGCTTTCAAAAGGAATCGGCTCCATCATCACAGGAGCCCAGTCAGTTACATGGAAATCAGGTTCCGATCCGGAGGGCTGGTACCGCGCCATATTTAAAATTAAAACAGAGAGCGGAATCCTGATACCAACCGGTTTTCTGTTCCTGATTGTGGCTGCAGTTATCATGGCAGTTGTGATGAACAAGACAAAAGCCGGCCGCTATATCTTGTCTCTGGGAAGCAACAAAGAAGCAACCAGATTATCCGGTGTAAATGTTGATAAATATTTAATTATTGCCTATATCATCAGCGGCACATTTGCAGGTATTGCAGGTCTTGCCTATTCTACTATTTATTCCACGCTGCTGCCGGGAGGCGGAGCCGGATTTGAGATGGATGCCATAGCAGGCGTCGTAATCGGCGGAACCTCCATGTCAGGCGGTATCGGAACCATAGCAGGCACCATGATCGGTGTATTTATTATTTCCGTATTAAAGACAGGGCTCCCATTTGTGGGACTTCAGACCCACTACCAGCAGGTAGCAACCGGTCTGGTCATTATTGTTGCTGTATTTGCAGATGTGTACCGCAACAGGAGAAAGAACTGAGCGCAGTGTAATTCGTAAGAAATTACATAAATAAAATCAGGAGGAAGCAAAAAATGAAAAAAAATGTATGGGGCGTTTTACTCACAGCAGCTATGATGGCATCACTGACTGCCGGCTGCGCAAGCAAATCATCAACTAATGATGCGGGAAGTACGAAAGCAGCAGAAAGCAAAAGTGAACAGGCAGGAACAGAGGCAGCTGCAAAAGGCAAGGAAGACATGACGGTTTATATGGTGGCAAAGGGTTTTCAGTCCCAGTACTGGCAGGCAGTATATAAGGGAGCACAGAAGGCGGCAGGAGAACTTGGAGTTCATCTGGAGTTTCAGGGACCGGATTCAGAGTCAGATATCGCCCAGCAGGTTCAGATGATGAACAATGCAGTTCAGATGAAACCGGCAGCCATTGGACTGGCAGCGCTTGATGTTTCAGCGCTTAACGACAGCATTAAATCTTCCCAGGATGCAAAAATTCCGATTATCGGATTTGACTCCGGTGTTCCAAATGCACCCCAAGGAGCTGTTGTGGCCAATGCAGCCACAGATAATTACAAGGCAGGAGAAGTAGCAGCAGAAAACACCTATCCCCTCATTAAAGACTTAATTGCAAAGTCATCAACAAGTGTCCGTATCGGCGTGCTGAACCAGGATGCAACCTCAGAGTCCATTATCAGCCGTGGTCTTGGCTTTATTGACAAAATAACAGAGTTAATAAAGGCAGACGGAAAAACCGTATGCATCACCGGCAATGATAAGTTTGTAACGGACTCTAAAACAGATAAAGGGAACTCAGCAGATGTAATACTTGATGTTGCTGTACCTTCAAAGGTAGAAGCTTCCCTGATGACTACCGATGCCCAGACTATTTTAAACAAACAGGATACCATCTGCATCTTCGCTTCCAACCAGAAGACCGGTGAAGGACTGATTACAGGTGACGAGAATTTAGGAAGATTAGGAAAAGATGTGATTGGAATTGCATTTGACTCCGGAACCATGATTAAAGATGCAATTAAATCAGGTAAACTGGCAGGCGCTGTTACCCAGGCCCCGGTGGAAATCGGTTATCAGACCGTAAAGCTGGCGGTTGCAGCTGCAAAGGGAGAAACCGTCGCAGATGCTGACACAGGTAGCCAGTGGTACAACAAAGACAATATGGACAGCAGTGAGATTTCACAAAACTTATACGATTAATTATGAAGCGCTCTCCTTTGAAAGGAGAGCGCTCTTTGAGAAGAGGAGAAAAATCATTATGTTAAAAGGAATACCATCAATTATCAGTCCCGAGTTATTAAAGATTTTATGTGAAATGGGCCATACCGATGAACTTACCATTGGAGACGGAAACTTTCCGGGCCATACTTACGGCAAAAAAGTGATCCGTATGGATGGCCACGGAGTGCCGGAAATACTGGATGCGATCTTACAGCTGTTTCCCCTTGATACCTATGTGGATCATCCGGTTACGTTAATGGGAGTGGTTCCGGGAGATGACGTTAAGACGCCGATCTGGGACAAATATAAGGAAATTGTGGCAAAGCATGACGAGAGGGGAGCTGCCTGCTTTGAAGAAATTGACAAGTGGGATTTCTACGACCGGACAAAAAATCATTCCTCCGTCGTCATTATGACAGGGGAAAGTGAACTGTATGCAAATATTATTTTGAAAAAAGGGGTAGTGATTCAATAGAATTTAAAGTGCGGGGCATGGTAAGCAGAACCCCGCACTTTTTGCGTTCAGAAACTATAAGTATAATGATTCCAACGCTTGATCATTCATTCAATGTTCTGATTACTGATAATATTGTCAAAATTACAGATGAATGAATTTATTATTTGCTATGACAGTAAAAATGGTTATAATAAGAATAAAAATCCCAAATCAGGAGGAGGACATATGAAGTATCGGATCAATCCCAAAAATCAGGACAAACTTTCAACACTGGGTTTTGGCTGTATGCGGTTTAACCGGGATGAAAAGGAAGTTGAGAAACAGATTATTTATGCGATCGAGCATGGTATTAATTATTTTGATACAGCTTATATCTACCCAAACAGCGAAGTGGTTTTAGGGAGGGTACTTTCAAAGGGATACAGAGACCGGGTAAACATTGCCACCAAGATGCCGCCACACACCATTAAAAAATATGAGGACTTTGACAAAATCTTTTTAACTGAATTAGAACGGCTTCAAACAGATTATATCGATTATTACTTAATCCATATGCTGCCTGATACAACCGTATGGAACCGGCTGATAAAGCTGGGTATTAATGAATGGATCGAAGAAAAGAAGAAAAAAGGTCAGATCCGAAACATTGGCTTTTCCTATCACGGAGGAAGAGATGAATTCCTCCGGCTGGTGGACATCTATCCATGGGAATTCTGTCTGCTTCAGTATAATTATTTAGATGAGAACAGACAGGCTGGCATAGAGGGAATCCGATATGCTTCCAGTAAAGGACTCCCGGTAATGGTCATGGAACCGCTGCGAGGCGGAAAACTGGTGACAAATCTCCCGAAAGAGGTGAAGTCAATCTGGGACAATGCGCCTGTGAAGCGATCACCGGCAGAGTGGGCATTTAAATGGCTTTGGAATCAGCCTGAGGTCACGGTTGTGCTGTCAGGAATGAATTCCATGGAGATGTTAAAGGAAAATATCAGAGTGGCATCTGAGACGGAGGTTAACGCCTTTACTGATGCTGATTTTAATTTATTTAAACAGGTAAAGGAAATACTTGATCAGACAATTAAGGTTCCCTGTACCGGCTGTAATTACTGTATGCCATGTCCCAGAGGTGTGGATATCCCCACCTGCTTTTCCTGTTATAATGATATGGAAATAGAGGGGAAACTCGCGTCCAGGGGCAAATATATCATGCAGACCAGCATAAAAAATGAACCCCGCAATGCATCTCTTTGCGTAAAATGCAAAAAGTGTGAATCCCATTGTCCCCAGCACATTAAGATCAGCGAGGAAATGACACAAGTGGCAAAATCCATGGAAGGGGTCTACTATAAACCGTTGCGGTTCCTGATTAAAAAAGTAATGAGATTTGATAAATAGCATGATAAAGAAAACCGGCTTTGGAAAGGTTAACGAGGCTGATAATGATAACAATAGCCTGATTTTTACTGCGCTGGGACAGGTACTTACAATAGAAGAAAGTCAGGGGATTGGAAAAACAAACGGCTGGATGCTATGTTTTCACCCGGATTTAATCAGGGGAACTGCTCTTTTTAACAAGATAAATGAATACAGTTTTTTTGAATATGAAGCCAATGAAGCCCTGCAATTATCGGATCAGGAGAAGGAAACCATAGAAAGCATCGCTGCTAATATTCAGTCCGAATACAGCAGGAATCTGGATGTCTACAGCAGCGATTTAATTGTATCAAATCTGGAAGTTCTGCTAAACTATGCCAGGCGCTTTTACGGAAGGCAGTTTATAACAAGAACAGTTGTCTGTAAAGAATCAGTTGAAACGTTTAGAGAGGTTCTTCAGGACCAATGCAGGTTAGAGGCGATTGAGAAGTTGGGAATGCCAACCGTTAAAAGGCTTGCAGGTATGATAGGCTATTCCCCCAATTACCTTTCTGATATGCTGAAAAAAGAAACCGGGAAAACAGCTCAGGAGTACATAAAAATACAGGTACTTGATATTGCCAGGGAATTACTGTTAAGGACAAAAGAACCAATTTACCGGATAGCCGGGAAGCTTGGGTTTGAGCAACCCTCCAGTTTCACTAAATTCTTTAAAGTACAGACTGGACTCAGTCCTGTGGATTATCGAAATCAGCATATCGTATAATTTATGCTATAGTAAGCGATAGATGAAGAATGTTCATTCATCGCTTACTTTTTTTTATTACTAACAACTTTAATTCAGCTTGACAACCTGACGATAATATAATTAAAATATTTGAAAGAACGCTTGAATGGAATGACAGATTAATGGTTTGAATCAGAATACATATGATAGAGGTGATGGGTATGCTTAGCCATATACGAATGAAAATGCTTCTGATCGTTATTCCTGTATTATGTGTGATCATCATGCTGAGTTATATTGCAAGTGTACGAACAGCAAAGGGGATCGTTGATCAGGAAACCAGTGAAAGAATATCTGCAGAAAAGGAAATACAGAAGAATATCATCGAAAAAAACATGAATGATGCTGCTGAAATATCTCGGGTTCTGGCGGTGTTTGCGGGGAATGGGTACAAAGATCATTCCCCGGATTATTACATTCATATTTTAGAGCCGGTTGTCAGGGATAATCCGTTTATTTTAGGGGCTGGATTCTGGTTTGAGCCTTATTTTTATAATCAGTCTCAAAAATATATGGGTCCCTATGTGTACAGAGATGGTGACCGGATTATCCCCACGTTTGATTACAGCAACTCTGATTACGATTATTTTTCCCAGAATTACTACACTCTTGCAAAAAAGACGAATAAGACAGTCTGGACCGATATGTATTATGACCAGACCAGCAATTTGTATATGATTACCTGTTCCCAGCCTGTTACAGACGAAAACGGAGCATATATCGGCTGTGTAACTGTGGATGTAGGTTTGTCTTCCATGCAGAAATTTATCTCGGACTACATTGCCGGTTATGACGGTACTACCTATATTATCAACAGGGAAGGAACCTATCTTGCTGCGGAAAACGAAGCAGTGGTAAAGGCAAAAGGCAGCGTATACGATTCAGAAAATCAGTCCTTTCTTGCCGCTGTTTCTAAAATCATTAACAATGAGAATGGAAGCACTTCCTATTACCGGAACAAACAAAAGATCAGCCTGTATTATAAAAATCTCAATGACCTGGGCTGGAAAATTGTTTTTGAGATTCCTCAGAACTCCATTAACCGGCCTTTACGCCAGCTGTCAGACACATTTATATGGATTTTCGGGCTTTCTCTGCTGTTTATGTCCCTTACCGTTTTTATTCTCACGGACCGAATTATTGACCGTCCGGTAAACGCTATTTTAAGTGAAATAAAAAGCATTGGAGAACGCCGTTTCGACCAGGAAGTGAGCAGTGAACTGGTAACAAGAGCAGACGAATTTGGATTAATAGGTAAGTCTCTTGATGAAATGAAGCGGCAGATAAAACAGAGCAGTGAAAAGCTTAATCAGTCCCTGAGTGAGAATGTTGATTCCCAGAAACAGCTGATCCGGCAGAATCAGATCTTAAAAGAGCGGGAAACCCAGATGTATCACAGTCTGAAATATGCAAATTCCCTGATGGAAGCCATTCCGGACACGGTATTTGTCATTTCCAAAGAAGGGGTATTTCTTGACTGCATCGGGGATTTGGATCATTTGTTTTTTAAAAAGGATCGTTTTATCGGTAAAAATATTAAAGATGTGATGCCCAGCCGTATCGCTGCAAAGGGAAGTGAGCTGATCAGCAGGGTTTTTCTCACTGGAGAGAACCAGAAGATTGAATATGAATGGACCAGTGGCCGGGTCACAGAATATCATGAACTCAGGATAGTAAAATGGTTTGATGATAAAGTCATTGCAATTGCCAGAAATATAACGGAAACTCATAACTATATCAGAGAAATTGAAGAAATCAGTTATCATGATCAGGTGACCGGACTGCATAACAGAAGGTATTTTGACAAAAAAGCCAAAGAACTGAACCAGGAAGAGAATTATCCGATGAGCGTTATTTTTTCCGATCTCAACGGATTAAAGATGGTGAATGACTCCTTTGGCCACGAATATGGGGATTATATGCTGAAACGATTTGCTGAAATACTGGCAGATTCGCAAAAGGAAGGGGAACTGGTCAGCCGTGTAGGCGGAGATGAGTTTGCTATTATATTAAAAAAGACTGAGAAAGCGGAGACAGAACAGTATATCCGGGAATTAAAAGAAAAATGTGCAGGCGAGACCATCAAAGGAATCGAGCTGTCAGTTTCATTCGGTTATTGCATTATAAAGGATTCCGGTTTATCTGTTCAGAATGCTGTGAAGCTGGCAGAAGATGAGATGTATCAGAACAAATTATATGAGTCTTACAGCAGAAGAAGCAAAACCCTGGAGATTATATTAAACACCCTACATGAAAAGAATCCAAGAGAGGAACAGCATTCCCAGAGGGTAGCAGAACTTTGTGAAACAATGGCCAGACAGATGGGGATGCCAGACAGTGACATTAAGAAGATTAAGGCAGCCGGGCTGCTTCACGACATCGGAAAAATCGGGATTCAGGAGAATCTGCTGAATAAACCGGATATTTTAACAGAAGATGAATTTCACGAGATCCGCAAGCATTCAGAAATCGGATATCGCATATTAAACACCTCCCCCAATATGTCGGAGATCGCAGAGATCGTATTATGCCACCATGAGCGGTGGGATGGGAAGGGGTATCCAAAGGGAAGAAGCAAAACAGATATTCCGCTGTTTGCAAGAATCATATCCATAGCCGATGCCTACGATGCAATGACAAGTGACAGGAGTTACCGGAAGGCAATGCCGGTTTCTTATGCAAGAAATGAACTGATCCGGGGTGCAGGAAAGCAGTTTGATCCGAAACTGGTTGATTTTTTTGTGAATCATGTAATCAGAACGAATTGACTTCGGACGTCTGCTGTGTTAAAATCGAGAAAAATCAATATAGTTTTGGGGAGCTGGTGACCCGGCTGAGAGGAAGTTAAGAACTTCGACCCGTTTAACCTGATTTGGGTAATGCCAACGTAGGGACAGCCACTCTTACTGAATATCATGAGATATGTCTTTCTTGGCATATCTCATTTTTTTCCCTCAAAACCAGGAAAAGGAGTAAGAAAAATGTTTGAACAAATAATTACAAATGTAAGAAGCAAAGTACCACTGGTACATGCAATCACAAACTATGTGACTGTAAACGACTGTGCCAACATCATACTGGCAAGCGGAGGATCCCCAATTATGGCGGATGACATCAATGAGGTCCGTGCCATCACCGCTATTTCCTCCGCTCTGGTGCTCAATATGGGTACCCTTAATGAGAGGACGGCTGCATCCATGACTGCAGCAGGAAAATCAGCAAATAAATGCGGCCTGCCTGTTGTTTTGGATCCTGTAGGAGCCGGGGCTTCAGCATATCGGAATAAAACAGCATTTCAGCTTTTGGAAGAGATACAGTTTTCCGTGATTAAAGGAAATATATCTGAAATTAAACTTCTGGCTGCAGGAGAAGGGAAAACCTTGGGAGTAGATGCCTGTGAAGCAGATAAAGTGACAGAGGAGAATCTAAAAAGCGTGGCAGACTTTGCAAAAGCATTTTCAAAAAGAACCGGCTCCGTCATTGTGATTACTGGTGCCATTGATCTGGTGGCAGATAAGGACCATGTATTTGCAATCAGAAACGGCCATTCCATGATGAGTAAAATCACTGGGACGGGCTGTATGCTTTCTGCTGTTGCCGGAAGCTATATTGGTGCCAATTCCGGTGATATTTTTAACGCATCAGCAGCAGCCGTATGCGGGCTGGGGTTATGCGGTGAACTGGCATATAAAAGACTGTGTGAACTTCATGGAGGAACCGGTACATACCGTATGCTTTTGATTGATGAAATGAGCAGACTGGATGAAAAAATGCTGGAAGAAGGTGCAAAGTATGAATGTATCTAAAGAAAACATGCTTTTGTATGTGGTCACTGACCGGACGTGGCTTGGCAGCAGCAGGCTTCATGAGCAGGTGGAGGAAATCCTGGAATCAGGAGCCACCTTTATCCAGCTGAGAGAAAAAAATCTTGACTTTGACAGCTTTGTAGCCGAAGGGAAGGAGATTAGAAGAATTACATCAAAGTATAAAATCCCCTTTGTGATCAATGACAATATAAAAGTTGCCCTGGCTGTGGGAGCAGACGGGGTTCATGTAGGCCAGAAGGACTTAGAGGCGAAAAAATGCAGGGAACTGATCGGAGAGGACAAGATACTTGGAGTATCCGCCCAGACAAAAGAACAGGCACTTCTGGCTGAACAAAACGGTGCAGATTATATCGGGGTTGGAGCAGTCTTTGAAACTTCTACGAAAACCGATGCCAGACCTGTTTCCTTTGAGACTTTAAAAGAAATCTGCAGTTCCGTATCCATTCCGGTAATTGCCATAGGAGGAATTAATGAGGACAATATCTTAAAGCTGAAAGGGAGCAATATTGACGGAGTAGCCGTGATTTCCGCAGTATTTGCTGCCCAGGATAAGAAAAGGGCAGTGAAGTCCCTTTTATCGCTGGCAAAGGAGGCTGTTTTATGAAAAAGGTTTTGACGATTGCGGGCTCGGACTGCAGCGGAGGCGCCGGTATTCAGGCAGATTTAAAGACAATGACTGCCCACAAGGTATATGGAATGAGTGTAATAACGGCGCTGACCGCCCAGAATACCACAGGTGTTACATCAATTATGGATGTGACACCTGAATTTGCAGGACAGCAGATTGATAGTATTTTTACAGATATTATTCCGGATGCGGTGAAAATCGGTATGGTTTCAAACAGCGGCATTATAGATACTATTGTGGGAAAACTAACAGAATACAACGTGAAAAATCTGGTAGTTGATCCTGTTATGATATCAACCAGCGGTTCGAAACTGCTTTCTGAAACTGCTATGGATGCGCTAGTTACGAAACTGCTGCCTATGGCCCTTCTTGTCACACCGAATATTCCGGAAGCGGAGGCACTTTGGGGTATAAAAATCAGCAGCAAACACGACATGGAAAAAGCGGCGGAGGCAATCTTTCAAAAGCTGAACTGTGCAGTCCTGATAAAAGGAGGCCATTTAACGGAGAGTTCCGATGATCTTTTGTATACAGAAGAAAAAATGATATGGATAACAGGCAGACGCATTGACAACCCCAATACGCATGGGACCGGATGCACGCTGTCGTCTGCCATTGCCTGCAGCCTTGCAAATGGCTATTCCCTGGAACAGAGTGTAAAGAACGCCAAAGACTATATTACAGGAGCTTTAAATGACCAGTTAAATATCGGTAAGGGCAGCGGTCCGTTAAATCATATGTGGGGATTGACATAAACTGTAAACTGCTATAGTATTAAGTAAACTGAGAGTTTACTTTTTGCAGATAACGGAATTACAGGAGGAACAGCAATTGGGAGCGGAAGAACGAAAGCAACTGGAGAAAGAAATTAAGAGAAAGGATATCATTGATGCAGCAGAGAAAGTTTTCTTTGCAAACGGTTATGAGAATTCATCCATGGATGCCGTTGCAAAGAAAGCGGAATTCAGCAAACGGACTGTTTATGTGTATTTTAACAGCAAAGAACAGATCTATTTTGAAATTATGATCAGAGGTTATAAGCAGCTTCTCAAGATGATGGAAGAAGGGTTTGAAAAAGAAAAACCAGCCAGTGCTCTGGAAGAGCTTCGCTGTATTTTTTATACCTTATTTTCATTCCGTGAAAAATATGAAGATTACTTTAACGCAATTATGGAGTATGAGACAAAGGACGAAGGCAATCAGACCGGAGTCAGCGGGGATTCCAAAGAAGAGTGTTACCGTCTGGGTGAAGAGGTCCTTTTTTATCTTACAGAAGCGTTAAGAAAAGGAAAGAATGACGGAAGCCTTAAAAGTGATATGGACTGTGAGAAAACCGCATTGATTTTATGGTCATTTACCGTAGGAGCCTTTCATGCAGGCCGCAGGAAAAAGGGTTATCTGGAGAATTATCACCATATTACTGTGGAGGAATTCTTAGAAGAGTGCTTTAAGCTTTTACTCCGGCTTGTTACCGGAAAGGAGCGTGGTGTATGAAAATAAGGTCAGGCAGGAAGATTCTTTTTAAGATCTTTACCAGCGCTGCCGGTTTGATCTTATTGCTTTTGTTTGGATTATTTATTCTTGGCGGAGGATTTATGAACCAGTCTTATTTAGAACCATGGGATAAAAATTATGCAGCAAAGTATACAGATCCACGAATACGGCTGGCAGCTGCCGGACTGCTTGCTGCAAACAACCATAATATGCAGCCGTGGAAAGTGAAGCTGGATCAAGCAGATCCCATGGTATTTTACTTATATGCAGACAGCTCCCGGACCACAAAAGAGGTGGATCCCCTTTACCGGCAGATGATGATCACTCAGGGAACATTTTTAGAATATGTCAGAGTGGCAGGACAAAAGGAAGGATTTCACGCGGATATCGCGATTTTTCCAGTGGGTGAGTATGAGGAAGGAGATCTTTTAAACAGCATGGATAAAAAACCGGTTGCAAAGATCACGCTTTCATCTGCTAAGCCGGAAGAAAGTCCCTTCTATAACGGGATGTTTCTGGCAGATACAAACCGGGGAAATTATATGAAGGAAGCCCCTGATTCTTTACAGATTTCAAAGCTTACAAAACTGCCGGATGAGAACGGGCTGTCTATAAAATTCTATACAGAAAAAGCAGATCTGGATAAAATTGGGAACTATGTCATAGAAAGCGCAAAGATTGAGGCCGGAGTAACCAGGGTTATGGACGAATCAAACGCAATATTCCGTGCAAATGAAAGAGAGAAGAACAAATACCGCTGGGGTTATTCCGTTGAAGGACAGGGAGCCTCCGGTTTTAAACTGTATCTGCTGCAGGGATTAATCACCATGTTCCCCTCAATAAATGAAGGAAAGGGTGCATCTCAAAACTTCATTCATTATACTAAAACAGCAGTAGACCATACACCCGCCTATGCTGTCATAACCACCAGCGGTAACAGCAGGACAGACCAGGTGCTAAGCGGTATGCTTTACAGCAGGCTGATCCTTACAGGACATACCCTGGGTATTGCCATGCAGCCTTTGAGTCAGGTACTGGAAGAATATCCGGAGATGAAACAGCCATATGATAATTTCAGGAATGAATACGCCGGCCAGGGCCAGGCCATACAGATGCTTTTGCGGATAGGTGAACCGGAAACATCAGCTCCAAATTCCATGAGGCGGGATATCCTCAGCATGATTGTAGAATAATTTGTAAAATTTAGTCGAATTTTGAAATAAATATTTGTAAAATTATCAATCTCAATGTATAATATTTATTATATTTAAATATTACGGCAAGGGGATATTCGCACATGAAGACGATAAAGGGTAAACTGTTTTTTGTTATATTTCTTTTGTTATTTGCAACATCAGCAGTCAATGTAATTACAGGAATCAGTGCCAGCTATTTCAGTATAACGGAAAATACGAAAAGTGACATGAAAGCAATGGGAGAAATTGCAGACACTGCATTGGCGGCAGAGATCAGTCTGTTAAAAGAACAGGCACAAAGTCTTGCCAGTCAGCTGGGAGAAGTGAAGCCGGGTGATTTGAATAAGAAGCTTAATTCCATGGGTGCAGCGTTAAAAAACACTAAGTTTAAAACGTTTGCGGTTGCCGGTCCGGATGGGAAGTTATCCAGTACGGATAAAGCTTTAGATGGGCAGGATTTTTCAGCAAAAAGTTTTTTTACAGACAGTTTAAATGGGAAAACCACTATTTCCTCTACGGAAGCTTTGGACAATCAGATGGTATTTTACGTATGTTCGCCTCTGCCCTCTGGCTCCGGTGTGGTAATCGGTGTTTTAGACAGTCTTTATTTCAGCAGGATTATTGAAAATATTGTGATCGGAAAGACGGGCAATGTATTTATGCTGGACAGCACAGGTACCTTCGTTGCCAATAAACGTCCAAATCTGGTTGAGGAAAGACAAAACTTTATAGAAAAGGCAAAAACAGATCCATCCCTTGTAAATGCATCAAAAGTCTATAATAAAATGATAAAAGGGGAAAAGGCAGTAGACCGGTATGAATATGAGACGGGAGCCAGAATCTGTGCATATGGTCCTGTGAGCAATTCCGACGGCTGGTCCTATGGAGTGGTAGCACCCCTTAAAGAAATGACCGCCTCTATCATTTATACCATCCTCCTGCTGCTGGTTTCGTCCGGCATTTTAATTATAATCGGTATAATCGCAAGCTTTACCCTGGCTGACAGCCTGTCAAAACCGATAAAGAAAATAACCGGACGGATGGAGCTTTTGGCAAATGGAGATCTGGAAAGCGAAGTTTATATACATAACAGTAAGGATGAAATCGGCATATTAACAAGAAGTATTGCTGATATGATAGGTTCCCTTAAATCCTATATTCAGGAAATCGCTTATATCTTACAGCAGGTGTCTGCCGGTAACTTAAACGTGTCATCTGATGTAGAATACAAAGGTGAATTTATAGAAATACAGACATCGTTAAACCAGATCACGGATCAGTTAAATAAAGCATTCAGAGAAATCATTGTTTCTGCCAGTGAAGTAAGCAGCAGTTCAGAGCAGGTGGCGGAATCTTCCCAGCAGTTATCACAGGGTGCCACACGGCAGGCCAGTTCGGTTGAAGAAATAGCGGCGACCATCTCTGATATCTCCCATCACATCAGTTCCAATGCCGCAAATGCAGAAAAAGCCGGAGCAATGTCCCTGCAGGCAGTGAATCAGGTGAGCAGCGGGCAGCAGGAGATGGATAAACTGGTGAGCGCAATGAATGAGATCAGTGAGACATCCACCGAAATCGGAAAAATCATTAAAGTTGTGGAAGATATTGCTTTTCAGACCAATATTCTTGCTCTGAATGCAGCTGTGGAGGCTGCCAGAGTGGGAGAGGCCGGAAAAGGATTTGCAGTAGTGGCAGATGAAGTACGGAACCTGGCAGGAAAAAGTGCGGATGCAGCCAGGGATACTGCGGCTTTGATTGAAAAATCCATTGAGGCGGTAAAAAATGGAAATGAAATTGCCTTAGAAACTTCACATTCCCTGGAGCAGATTGTAAGGAGTACACAGGAGGTTTCCGAATTAGTGAATGAAATATCAGGCAGTTCCTCAGAACAGTCCGAGGCAGTTTCACAATTAAAGATCGGCATAGAGCAGGTTTCCGGAGTGGTACAGTCCAATGCTGCCACAGCAGAGGAAAGTGCAGCGTATGCCCAGGAGCTGTCCGGGCAATCTTTAATCATGACAAAACTGGTTTCTAAATTTGAGTTAGCAAAGGAAAACAAATAAAAGATCAGAAAAAGACGTTAAAGCGCGGTTTTAAGCCCATGACACCATTCGTGTCACGGGCTTTTTTCCTTTGTTACGGCAGGTGTCTTGCATATTTGTGCATAATAGTGGATGATAGATAAAAATAAAAATATAAAAGCAGGAGGAATTATAAGCATGGCTTCAATTGTAACAGAATTTTTTAAGGTAGTTTTCCTGGGAATTGTGGAAGGTATTACGGAGTGGCTGCCAATCAGCAGTACCGGTCATATGCTCCTTGTGGATCAGTTTTTACAGATCAATACCAGTGAGAGTTTTAAGGAAATGTTTTTCGTTATCATTCAGCTGGGAGCAATTCTGGCTGTAGTGATACTGTTTTGGAATAAGATGTTTCCCTTCCAGTGGAGTGATAAAAGCAGGCCTTTTCTTATAAAAGAAACGTTTCTTATCTGGATAAAGGTAGTGATTGCCTGTGTGCCTGGAGCAATTGTGACAATCCTTTTCGATGATTATATCGATGCCCGGTTCCAGACTCCCGGTGTTATTGCAGCAGCCCTGATATTTTATGGAGCCGCCTTTATCCTGATTGAAAACTGGAATAAAAAACGGACACCTGTCGTAATAAAAATAGCAGATATCAATTACCGCACAGCATTTATCATCGGGTTATTTCAGGTGCTTTCCATCGTCCCCGGCACTTCACGTTCCGGTGCAACTATAATCGGTGCGCTGCTCATTGGAGTTTCCCGTACAGCTGCAGCTGAATTTACATTTTTCATGGCAGTTCCTGTAATGTTTGGTTTAAGTGCCATAAAGATATTGAAATTTGGTCTGTCATTTACAGGTGAGGAACTCTTTATTCTGGTGTCCGGTATGACGGTTGCGTTTGCCGTTTCAATACTGATTATAAAATTTTTGATGAGTTATATAAAGAAACACGATTTTAAGGTGTTTGGCTGGTACCGCATTATCCTTGGTATCCTGGTTTTGTTCTATTTTTCCGTAAGATAGGATCATTGGATTGTTTGTGGGTGAGGGCCAGACGGATCTGATCCTTGCCGGTAGGAATACATCCCCAGCCTGTTGTTTGTGATGTACATAATGGGAATGAGGAGTTTTTTCATGCCGGGAAGCAGATATTTCATGGCTTCTGTGAAATTGATCAGTCCGGTCTGCTTTATATCAGGGCAGAGCCTGGTGACTTCACTGCCATTTGTTACGCCCCAGTTAAACTGTGCATTCGTCTTTTTTAACGTATCATGCATTCTGGACTTATTGACAAGACCTTTATATAAGAGGTCAAACTGGGCATCAAAGGATTGAAAGCCTGCAGTTAAAATATGAAGAAATTCTTTTATATCACGTTCTTTTAAGTACATCAGCATGCCTTCGGAAACGATTAAAAGCCTTCCTCCCCTGGAGTCCACATCATGAGGCCAGGTCGGGTTCAAGGCGGATTTTGCTATATCAGTCACACGGTCATTTTCCTCAAAAAACACGTTCCTTTGGGCAATGACTTCCGGGAAATCCAGATTATACCAGCGGATGCGCCCGTTATCTACTCTTGAAAAACGGGTATCCAGGCCGCAGCCCACGGAAACTATGGTGCAGTCCGGATACCTGTTTATATAGTTTCGCACCTGCTCATCCATAATTTTTGCCCTTGCCAGAACACCATAGTAGGACATGATACCGCTGTCAAACTTGTGAAAATCATAATCCAGCTGTTTTACCATTTCAGCAGCCTTGGTATCATGAAGGACGGATGTCGGGCTGGCTGAGTCCTTTGCCCGGATATAGAGTGTAATCAGCAGAGTTTCCATGACACCTGTAAGTTGTAACGACATATTTTATGTACCCCCTCTTGTTGGTTAGCTAGAACTAACTGTCTTGAATTTAACTATACGCTACTAAATTAATGGTGTCAAGCACAAAGTTTTCAAGTTATTTATAAAAGAATTAGTTGTAATTTGTGTGTTCGTTTATTAAAATAGAAACAGTATAAATGGTTTACAATAAGATTGTTAAAAAAAATATGGAAGGTTTGACACTCAAAAGAAGTTATTAAATTAAAAATCTGCCTTCCATGGCTGCTGTATAAGAGATAATGTGCATGGGACAGATGGGAGGTTCCATGCACATTTTGTCGTTTTTTGACAGATCATGTAGGAACCGGGAACTAAAATAATGTTATTGGGTAGAGAAGAACATGCGGATCAGAAGGATTTGCATATAAGGGAGAGATTGTATGATAAAAATACTAATTGTAGATGACTCTGTTTTTTCACAAAAAGTGACTGCCAGCATTTTGAAAAAATATGTTGAAGAGCCAGATATGCAGTTTGCGGCCGACGGTTGGGAGGGGCTTAAAAAATATAAGGACCTGAAGCCGGATTATGTATTTGTTGATCTTCTGATGCCGGGACTGGATGGGCAGAGTTTAATCAGACTGATTCAGGAGTTTGATTCGTCTGCAAATATTGTTGTGGTTACTGCCGATGTACAGAATCATGTCAGGGAAGAGATTGAAAAGTGTCATATCATGACATTTATTAATAAACCTTTAACCGATGAGAAAGCCCGGATCATCTGTAATATAATGAAGGAGAAGGACAATGGAAAACCGTGATATGACACAGGATATTTTAAAGGAGCTGTTTAATATCAGTGTAGGACGTGCAGCAGGAATCCTGTCAGATATTGTTCAGCAGAAAATACATCTGAATGTGCCCAATGTGAAAATCCTTGATGTTTCCTCGGAACCATATGCGATTGATGAATATATCTCGATGAAAAAAAACCAAACCCTTATGGTATCCACTCTTTCATTTAAGGAAAATTATACAGGCAAGGCAAGCCTGATTTTTTCGGCAGAAAAGATGAAGACATTTATCAGTCTCTGCCTGCAGGAAGAGCAGACCGACACAGATGATATGGATTTTAACGATGTAGATTTTGATATCATAAAAGAAATTGGCAATATTATATTAAACTGCATTATCGGGGAAACAGGCAATCTCCTGAATATCAGTTTTAAATATACACTTCCGGAAGTCAGACTCTTTAATCTGTCCCAGTTTAAATATGACTATCAGAATACAGGTAATTTATATGTCTTGATTTTATATATTACGTTTGTGATTGGTGATACAGAAATTGAAGGTGCAATAATTGTTGATTTATCGCTTCATTCGCTGAATGATTTATTAAAGAGAATCAGCCAGCTAGAGGAATCACTATATGAATAAATTATTATATCAGGTACTGGATAATCTCAATGAAGGGATTGTCATATTAAATGAGAATCAGCAAATTATGTACTGGAATTATTACATGGAGGATATCACAAATTTGAAACGATATCATATCCTGAATCAGTTAATTACAGATATACTGCCTGATTTAGGCAGGAAATATTATCTGGATGCCTTTCATGACGTACAGGAGCAGGGAATTATCCGTTTCTTTTCCGGTGCAATCCACAAGCAGATGTTAAATAATACCGATTATTTTAACTTGAAGGTCACCAGAATTGAGAATAATGGAAAACATTTTATTCAGCTGGAATTCATCAATGTGACCAGTCAGTTTAATCAGATTAAACAGCTGAAATCCTATGTGAATCAATTATGGGAAACCAATAAGGAGTTAAAGGAGAAAGAAAAGACAATTCAAAAGCTTGCATACCATGATAAATTAACGGGAGTTGCAAACCGCAGCCTGTTCTATGAAGTTTCCGCCAGTCTGCTGGCCCAGGCAAAAAGAAATAAAAGTCTGCTGGGGCTGATGTTTTGTGACGTGAATAAGTTTAAGTCTATCAATGATACTTATGGACATGAGCTTGGGGATAAGGTACTGATTCATGTTGCACAGCTGTTAGGTAAGGCAGCCAGGGAAAATGACCTGGTCTGCCGGTATGGAGGAGATGAGTTTCTCATTCTTCTGCCTGACATGACAGAGGTGGAAAATTATAATGCTGTGGCTTCCAGAATCGTGGAACTGACCAAAGATGCAGTGGAAATTCAGAATATAACGATCTCCCTGTCCATCAGCGGAGGAATCAGTTTTTATCCAATCGATGCAGATAACATAGACCAGCTGATTGTAAAAGCAGATGCCGCTATGTATGTGGCGAAGCAGCTGAAGGGAATGGAAACATACTTTTACCGCATGGATTAAAAGAAAAAATCCGGTCACATCCCCTTCCGCGAGCATATATTATACCGTATATAAACAATCGTGAGGTATATTATGGATCAGTACACAACCAGACCGTCAGATGAAGTACATGTAGGCTTTGTGCGTGTTATGCACACAGTTCCCAATGCGCCCAATGTTGACATATACGTGGATGATGAGATGATCATTGATAATCTTTCTTATGGGGATTTTACAGATTACTTAACCGTACAGGAGGGAACCTATAAAGTTTCTCTTTATGTAACGGGAACTCAGGATGCTCCTATTATTGAAAATATGCTTCCGGTAGAGCGGGATGTAATGCTTACCGTGGCTGCAGTGGGAACTCCTGATGACATCGGACTGCTTTCCATCACCGATGCCAATGGAGAAATTGTTCAGGGGAGAGCGATGGTACGTTTTATTCATTTATCTCCTGATGCACCTGCAGTGGATATTACACTTCCAGATGGAACTGTGATTTTCCCAAATGTTGCATTTAAACAGGTTACTCCTTATATTGCCGCAGATCCAATGAACTTAACGCTGCAGGTCAGACCGGCCGGGGCAACAGATATCGTGTTAGAAATTCCCAATGTTCCATTATCTGAAGACAGTTTTAATACAATCTATGCTGTCGGGCTGCTGCAGGGAAATCCCCAGCTGGAAGTTCTCTTGACAACTGATGAATTTTAGGATATAACTTAGAATTAATAAGGAATAACAGATAGCTCTTTGTGCAGGAGTTATCTGTTTTTCCTTATTAATAGAGAATTTAAGTACAAGGAGATGGAAAATTGGTAAGAGAATTTCAGGAAAATGATTTAGAGCGGATTATGGAGCTATGGCTGGACACTAACATACAGACTCATGATTTTATTAAAAAAAGCTATTGGCAGGACCACTTTAATGAAGTAAAAGAGATACTGCCAAAGGCATCTGTTTATGTATATGAAGACAATGGAAGCATACAGGGATTTATTGGTCTGATGGACACTTATATTGCGGGAATCTTTATTTCCAGAGACCATCAGTCCCAGGGAATCGGAAGCCATCTGCTTAATTATGTAAAAGGAAATCATGACGAGTTATCATTAAAGGTGTATGAAAAGAATAAACGTGCCGTGGATTTTTATTTGAGAGAGGGATTTCTTGTGACTGAAAAACAAGAGGATAAGGAAAACGGAGAAGTGGAATACGAGATGGCTTTTAGCCGGAACACAGGCGGAAAAGTGTAAGATTGATTTATGATCTTCCCGTATACAAAACTACGGGAAACTGGTATGATAATAAAGACAAATCAGACACGAAATGAATGGCACAAAGGATTCGAAAGAGATTATGAAGCAATTAACCATAGGAATACTGGCCCATGTAGATGCAGGTAAGACCACGCTGTCAGAAGGAATTCTATATATAAGCGGGAAGATCTTAAAGCCGGGAAGAGTTGATAATAAAAATACATTTTTAGATACCTATGAGCTGGAAAAAGCCAGAGGAATCACCATATTTTCAAAGCAGGCGGTATTTGATATGGGAGGTATCAGAACCACCCTTTTAGATACTCCCGGACATGTGGATTTCAGTGCGGAGATGGAGCGGACACTCCGTGTGCTGGACTATGTCATATTGGTAATCAGCGGTGCGGACGGGGTTCAGGGACATACCAGAACCTTGTGGCGCCTTTTGTCCATGTATCAGATCCCTGTTTTTCTTTTCATCAATAAGATGGATCAGCCTGCTGCGCATAAGGACAGGCTGATGAGTGAGGTTAAAAAACAACTCCATGACAGCTGTATCGATTTTTCCCTGACTGATACAGACAGTTTTTATGATCAGCTAGCCATGTGCAGTGAAAGCATGATGGATGAATATCTGGAAGCCGGAACGGTAAGCGGGGACCAGATAAGGCAGGAGATCAGAAAAAGAACGGTTTTCCCCTGCTTTTTCGGTTCTGCCCTGAAATTACAGGGAATAGAAGCACTTCTAGAAGGAATCACCCAATACTCCCTCATCCCAGAGTATCCCGTTGAATTCGGTGCAAAGATCTTTAAAATAACCAGAGATGACCAGGGAAACCGCCTGACTCACTTAAAACTCACCGGCGGAACTCTCAGCGTGAAAAATATCCTGACCAATGGAACCTGGGAGGAGAAAGTCAACCAGATCCGCATCTATTCCGGTGAAAAATACGAGGCAGTAAATGAAGTATCCCCCGGCTGTATCTGTGCAGTGACCGGGCTCAGCCAGACAAGACCCGGGGAAGGACTGGGATATGAAGAAGCTTATGAGTCACCGGTATTAGAACCGGTCCTGTCTTATCGGATTGTGCTGCCGGGAGGCTGTGACCCAAGGCAGATGCTTCCCAGGCTCCGTCAGCTGGAAGAAGAGGAGCCGGAACTTCATATCGTATGGGATGAGCACTTGCAGGAGATTCAGGCGCAGATTATGGGAGAGATCCAGATTGAGATTTTAAAAAGTCAGATCTTAGAACGGTTTGGAGTGGAGGTATCCTTTGATACGGGAAGAATCGTCTATAAAGAGACCATTGACAGCCCGGTGGAAGGTGTGGGACATTTTGAACCCCTGAGACACTACGCGGAAGTACATCTTCTATTAGAGCCTGGGGAGCCGGGCAGCGGTCTGGAATTTTGCTCTGCCTGCAGTGAGGATCTGCTGGGGAAAAGTTTCCAGAGGCTTGTACTGACCCATCTTGAGGAGAAAAGCCACAAAGGAGTGCTGACCGGATCTGCAATTACAGATATGAGAATCACCCTTGTATCAGGAAAAGCCCACCAGAAGCATACGGAAGGCGGGGATTTCCGGGAAGCAACATACCGGGCGGTGCGCCAGGGTTTAAAAGAGGCTCAGTCGGTACTTTTGGAGCCTTATTACGGTTTTACTCTTGAACTGCCTGAAAATCTGGTAGGCAGAGCAATGACAGACATTGAAAAGATGTGTGGAACCTGCGGGATTTCCCATACAGACGGGGAAGCTGCAGTTCTTACCGGCAGTGCGCCGGTGTCCACCATGAGAAATTACCAGAAAGAGGTTTCGGCATATTCCAAAGGTATGGGAAGGCTGTTTTGTACCTTAAAAGGATATGAACCCTGTCATAATCCGGAAGCTGTAATGAAAGAGTCCGGCTACGATTTTGAAAGTGATCTGGACAATCCTGCTGGATCCGTATTCTGCTCCCACGGTGCCGGGTTTGTGGTTCCCTGGGATCAGGTAAAAAGACACATGCATTTAGAACCTTTCTTAAAAATGTCCCAGTCAGAATCTGCTGAGGAGATCCAGGGGGGCAGATCTGACAGCCAGGATAAACCCCTTATGAGTCTGGAAGAAATAGACCGGATTATAGAAAGCACCTTTTATGCCAACAGAGGGAAACGGACAGAATGGAAGAGGAAAAAGCCCGATTATGAAACCCGTATGGACCCGGTATACCATCATATGAATGATTCAGAACAAAGGGAAGAATATCTCCTTGTGGACGGCTATAACATTGTATTTGCCTGGCCGGAGCTTGCTGGTATGGCACAGGAGAATATGGAGGGCGCCAGAATGAAGCTTCTGGATCAGCTGTGCAATTACCAGGCAATCCGTAAATGCCGGATCATTGCGGTATTTGACGCATACCGGGTAAAGGAGCATAGGGAAGAGTTTATCGCTTATCATAATATACATCTGGTATATACCAGAGAGGCGCAGACAGCAGACCATTATATTGAAAAATTTGCCCATGATAACAATCGAAAATACCGGATTACCGTTGCCACCTCCGATGGCTTGCAGCAGATGATTGTAAGGGGAGCGGGATGCGCTTTGTTATCAGCAAGAGAGTTAAAGACAGAGATGGAAGAAGCAAACAAAAGAGTGACTGAGGAATTTCAGGATTCCAGACCCAAAAGCCGTAATTTTCTTCTGGATTCCCTGTCAGATGAGGCAAAAGAACAGTTGAAAGACGCGGGCGGTAAAGAATCATAATCAGTGCACAATCCTATAAAATGGCACGGCCCTTACTGTAGAGCAGGAATGAATGACACAGGAAGGACCATACGGATTTTATTTGTAACGGCCGCTGGAGGTGATGGAAAGCTCATACTGATCGCCCAGGATACAGATATCATCGGACAAGAGCGGTTCGTTATCCCTGTAGCAGACTCTCTGTATGCACAAAAGAGCAGTTCCCGGCGGCACAGCCAGCATCTCTGATTCTGCAAAGTCTGCAGATTTTGCAAAGATTTTATCAGCAGCAGACTGGATCTCCAGATGATATTGCTGCTCCAGAAATTCATAAAGACCGTTAAACTTGTTTGTGAACTGCTCAATATTAGGAA
>JAEWPQ010000184.1 GCA_023460575.1 Bacillota bacterium | reverse complement strand
CTACTGGTCCTACCGGACCTACTGGCGCTACTGGTGCTACCGGTGCTACCGGACCTACCGGGCCTACTGGTGCTACCGGCGCTACTGGCGCTACTGGACCTACTGGACCTACCGGACCTACCGGACCTACTGGTGCTACTGGTGCTACCGGTGCTACCGGACCTACCGGACCTACTGGCGCTACTGGCGCTACCGGCGCTACCGGACCTACCGGACCTACTGGCGCTACCGGCGCTACCGGCGCTACCGGACCTACCGGACCTACCGGACCTACCGGTGCTACCGGTGCTACCGGCGCTACCGGACCTACCGGACCTACCGGACCTTCTGGAGCAGCCGCTCAGTTAAGAGGTATCGAAGTACAGCTTGAGACAGGAACTTCTGTAGCAAACGGCAGTCCCGTTATTTTTGATACAGTATTAATTGACCAAAGCCTGAATATTATTTATGATACCACTACAGGTGTCGCAACCATTAATGCCACTGGAGTATATTATGTATCCTGGTGGATTTCTACAGATGGTGCCGGACCTTCCACTTATGTTGAATTTACTACGCAGGTAAATGGCAGCGGAGGTACTGCTGCAAGCTCACCGATTGTAACAGGCCAGCTGAATGGATCCGCTCTGGTAACCGTAGGCGCGATCCCCGCAACTGTTGAAATAATTAACACAACCGGTCAGACAGTATTCTTCGGCAGCACTCCAGTTATAGCTCATATGATAATTCTTGAAGTTACCATTTAGTCTATCCATTAAAACATGAAAAGCGCCGGTTTTCATTCCGGCGCTTTTCTGTCACATAAGCGGTGCAAATAACCTGAGTGCACGCCCTGCAAATCTTTCATACCATGGATCCTTTGGTATATCTTCTAAAAAAATTCTTCTGCATAAAGACATCGTTTCCTGGTAATCCCGTTCAACCTCCCGGATTACTTCATTCCGGTACAGATACGTTCCGCATTCAAAGTGAAGATACAAACTTCTGAAGTCCAGATTGATTGTACCCACTGCTGCCTTTGTATCATCACTTGTAAATACTTTTGCATGCATGAATCCCGGTGTATATTCCCATATTTTAACTCCTGACCTGATCAGCTCCCCAAAATGTGATTTAGCAAGCAGAAAAGCGTATTTTTTATCTGGGATATAAGGAAGAATAATCGAAACATCCACCCCTCTTTTCGCTGCAAATGTTAGCGATTTAACCATCTCATAATCCAGGATCAGATAGGGAGTCATAATATGCACATATTGTCTGGCATTATTAATGATGTCAAGGTATATTTCTTTTCCAACCGCCTCCGTGTCAAATGGATTGTCACCATAAGGAATTACAAATCCCTCCATATTAAGCTCCAAAGGGTAAAAATACTCCGGATCTCTTAAGTAATTATCATATTTTTCCGGTTCTTTCTCAGATATATTCCACATTTGAAGAAACATCATGGTAAAGCTGGTTACTGCATCTCCTTTCACCATGATACCCGTGTCTTTCCAATGACCAAACCGGACTTTTCTGTTGATGTATTCGTCTGCCAGGTTTATTCCTCCTGTAAATGCAGTATGTCCGTCCACCACAAGAATTTTTCTATGATCCCTGTTATTCTGGTAACTGGACAGAACCGGTCTGATCGGGGAAAAAACTTTTGCCGTTAACCCCTTTTCCTGAAGGACTTTAATATAATTATGGGGAAGAAACGTGAAAGATCCCATGCCATCATACATAATTCTCACTTCTACCCCTTCCCTGCTTTTTAATTCCAGCAGTTCCAGGATACAATCCCACATTTCCCCTCTCTCGATAATAAAAAACTCCAGAAAAATAAATCTCTTTGCAGCTGCTATTTCCCGTTTCATGGCTTCAAACATTGCCTCTCCGGAAGGAAAGTATTGTGCATTGGTATTTCCATATGCCGGATAATGTCCGTATTTTTTAATATAACAGGCCAGATTTGCATTCCGGCTGCTGACTCTGGACAACCGCTCTAATACCTTTAAGTTCTGCTCCAGATAGCACTCCGTCTCGTCCATCCTGGATATTAACTTCTTTTCCATAAATCGTTCAATAATCTGCAGCTCAACCAGCATATAGAAAAACGTACCAAAAACCGGCACTGCTGTTACAGGAATCATCCAGCTCATTTTAAAACTGGGATTGTCTTCTTTATTTAATATATAAATAATAACCAGCGCACTAAGCAAAGTAACAGCGCCATAGAAATACGCCAGATAAAAGGTCAGAAAGCGAAACGCTGCGGCCAGAACAACAATTTGTATCACAAGTGAAACAACTGCAAACATCGTCCTACCAAAAATAACCCGTAGCATTTTTTTGATATATCCCATCTTTTGTACCTCCACATTTTCTTACATGGTTCATATTATACCGCCTGGCCGGTTATCTTGCAAGAGTTTGCAAATGAACCAAAAGACACAGACAAGTTTGATTGAAATCCCCTTTTATTTACAGTATAATAGCATAATAATAATTATTATCAAAAGGAGACCATCTATGGAAAAATCTAAGGTTTATTACACAAATTTTCATACCACTTTCCGTGAAAACCTTCCTCAAAAGCTTGCCCGGCTTATTAAAACAGCCGGAATGTCCGAGCACATTAATTTCCAGAATAAATATGCTGCAGTAAAGATTCATTTTGGAGAACTGGGCAACTTATCATTTTTACGTCCTAATTATGCGAAAGTAGTGGTTGATTTAATTAAAGAAGACGGCGGTAAACCATTTTTAACTGATTGCAACACTTTATACGTAGGAAGCAGAAAGAACGCCCTTGATCATCTGGATACTGCCTACGAAAATGGATTTTCTCCTTTTTCCACCGGCTGCCATGTTTTGATTGCCGATGGTCTTAAAGGAACAGATGAAATTCTGGTTCCAATAGACGGGGAATACATTAAAGAAGCTAAAATCGGACGGGCTGTTATGGATGCTGATATTTTTATATCTCTCACTCATTTTAAAGGTCATGAAAGCACAGGCTTTGGCGGAACGTTAAAAAACATAGGAATGGGCTGCGGATCAAGAGCCGGAAAAATGGAGATGCATAACGCCGGGAAACCTCATGTAACCGAGGAATCATGCATCGGTTGTCATGCCTGCGAGAAGAACTGTGCTCACGATGCCTTCACTTTTCAAAATAAAAAAGCGTTTATTGACAGCAGTAAATGTGTCAGCTGCGGCCGCTGCATCGGTGTTTGTCCAGTGGATGCCATCGAATCCGATTGCGATGAATCCAACGACATTCTAAACTGCAAAATAGCGGAATATACCCAGGCAGTCTTAAAAGACCGCCCCCACTTTCATATCAGCCTTGTGATGGATGTTTCCCCTTATTGTGACTGCCATTCAGAAAATGACATCCCAATCATACCAGATGTGGGCATGTTCGCTTCTTTTGATCCCGTAGCGCTGGATGTTGCCTGTGCCGACGCAGTAAACAGACAGCCTGTCATGGCAGGCAGTATCCTGGAAAAACATGGAAGCCATCATCACGATCACTTTAAGGACACTCATCCCAATACAAACTGGGAGTCTTCCATTGAGCACGCAGTGAAAATAGGACTTGGAAATGCCCAATATGAACTGATTTCCATATAGTAAAAGAGAGAGGAACCCCCTCTCTCTCTTTAATCAGACCACCCCAGATGATAAATCCCATCCTCACTTAAGGGAACTTTGTCCCTTCCGATCTGCCACACAGATATCTCGCTGTTATTGATCTTCTTTTCAGGAATATCCTTAGCTATAATCAGTTGAGGCCACACAAACGTGGTTTCTGCCTCTTTACCGTCAAAACATATTTTAGAATAAGGAGTAAAATTCTCTCCGTAAATCAGAAGATTGGAATCATTATAGACCACCTTATCGATTTTTATCTTATCTGTTCCCATCTTCAAATTGGTTTTCTGGTATGGGCTTTCACCGCCGTAAACTTCATGTTCTCCATAAAGGATATCATACTCCAGGTTTTTCATGTCCTCCAGATATTTTTCCTTATCTGTATTTTCACCATTTAAATATTTTTGATGAAACCGGATCATCGTACCTTCGTGAATATTCAGCATATTAAGGACGTGAGAAGAAATCTGATAAGCCTCCACATCCTTTTTAACCACTGGCAGATTCATATTATTCCAGATGACGTATTCCGTCTGGAACAGAGAGTGGTTCTTCATATCGTCCTCACCCCATTCAAACCCCGGAAGATGATCTCCATACATCACCAGTACGATGGGCTCTTTGCGGGTTCTTAATGTATTAACAAGTGAACGGATAAATTGATCCATCTCACTGATCTGCTGACAGTAATATTCAAAATTCGGATACTTTCCGTGTCCCTGCACCGATATGGTATAGATATAATCCGGCCCCGGCGTGGAGTCTAACGTCTTTATAATCTCGCCGGTCAAAATTTTATCCTTACACCAGCCTGTAGGATTGCGCTCAATATTGTTCATATATTCAATAGGAGTAAATGTATCAAATCCCAGCTGGGCAAATACCTTGTTCCTGTCATAAAAGGTAGCTTCATTGTTATGTATGGTGTGAGCCGTATAACCCAGATTTTTCAAATCAAACGCAGTACTCTCACAGGAAGTTTTTTTTAGAACTGTCTTATATGGATACTCACCTGGTCCAAAAAAATCCAGATTCATGCCCGTTATGGATTCAAACTCAGTATTGGCTGTACCTGCACCAACAGAAGGAACACTTATATATCCGCAAGGATAGTTTTTCTGCAGCTGGTGAAAAAAAGGTATGGGATCATACGTCACCGGATTGTTTTTCCACAAAGAAGGATCAAAAAACGATTCCAGTTGAATCCATATCACATTGGGTTTGGTGTTCTCTGTAATTGCATATGTATTCTCAGGCACCAGTTCCTCTGACCGAATGGTCTCCAGTGTCTCAGAGCCATATCCTTCCGGCTTTGAAATACCGGTATTAAAAACGGAATTGGAAAAGCAATAAGGAAATCCATAGGTTTTAAAGCCTTGACCGATATTACCAAAATGAACTGCCACAAGTCCGCACTTCATGGCTCCACTGGTGATACCGAGTACCAGCGCGGTGCTTAAAAAAATCACCGCCAGACCGGAACCAACCCGAGTTTTCTCCTGACTGACCGGTGCCTTTTTCCACACTCCCACCAGTAAAATGACTGCCAGTATTCCTGCCACACCCATAAGAATAATCTGCATCCAGGTAAAATAAACCGTAGCCAGACTCATGGCATACTTTACAAGACGTAAATCTGCTGCTGTAAACGGAGTTGTGCGGAAAATAAGAAGTATACCGTTTACAATTCCCATAAAAATCCAAATAAAAGTAATTACAAAACACGCAAATGCTTTACGTCTTGTAATAAATATGACTGTAAAAGGAAGCAGAATGATCAAAGTATTAAGTAAAAAAATCAAAAAACTATTTCCTATATAAGAACCCAGATTAAACAATGACTTCCTGCTTGCCAGCTCAATCACAATATTAATACCTGCTGAAAGAGCCAAAAGCCTGCATAGCCATCTGATATAAACTTTCATAATATACCTCATTTTCTAAACACATTAGCTGACCGGGTTTAGTCTATCACATTTTACAGCAAATTTACATACCTTTTTCAAAAAAATAAGTATAAAAAGGACCGGATCACGTCCGGCCCCTCGTTATTATTCCTGTTCTTCCGTAGGTTCAAACACGTCGTCATTCACAGCGTTGATGCCTGCAGTTACATTTTCTTCCTCTGCCGATGGAGTCTGCTCCATCTCATCTACCTCTTCTGAAACGGGTTCAGCAGCAGCTTCCTTCACCGGCGCTCCGCACTTTCCGCAATAAAGGGAACTTTTCGGAACCTTGGCTCCGCACTCTGCGCAGATGCGGCTGCCTTCGCTTTGGGTCAATTCAATCTCCAGAGCGGCAATTCTTGCCCGGCTGGCTTTGACAGTTTCATAAGCCTTGGTATAAGCTTCTTTCGGCTCACTGTTGTCTTCATAATACAGTTTTCCGATGACTGCATAAGCTTCTTCCAGCTTAGTCTTTTCTGCACCGATCTGTGTCTTCAGCTGTATCGTCTCAGTCAATGCTTTCGCCTTCGTTGCAACCTCTTTGCCGGTATCACTAATTGTCTTTCCCAGCTCTTCAAAAAATGCCATCCGTGATTCCTCCTTTGACTTTTGCTCCTACTATTGTAACTTTATTGGAAGAAAAAGTCAATGAAAGACTGCTTTCATACTTCCCCTTTATCGTTTGACTGCGTCTCTTACCGAATCAGGAAGCATTTTTAAAGGAACTGTATACTGAATCTCACTGCGGCTGCCAAGTGCGCTGCTGACAGCGGAAAAACTGATCCGTTCTGCGTTCGATATCCCAAAGGGGTTCATTCCCACATACTCTTCAATTGCAGACTGACTCATAATTTGAGCAATCACCTGGGGATCAGTGATCGTATAATACTTGGCACTGCTGTTTTCATAATTTTCTTTCTCATACTCAGAATACTGGTTCAAATCAAAATTAATTTCTTTAATTTCCTCAGTGGAAGTCCAGCTGTCTACATCAAGCTGACATTCTTTTAATAATTCAAGAGTATTTTTAAATGAGGGATAGACCGGGTAAAAGCCTCTGGAAGTCACATCACTATACTGCCAGGAATTTTGATTTCCCTCTCTTGCGCTGTCCGCCCCAGCCTGTTTCTTAGTCATAAACTGTATGGAAGCCACAGGATTTTCATTGTTCATGGTTTCCACTTTTAACTGACTAAAATCCTGCTGGTATGCTAAAAGCAGTTTTTCCGTCATAGCCTTATCTGTACCGTTCTTATCACGGCTCACAATACTGGACTGTGAACCTCTGCTGACTCTTACCGCAGATGTGTTTTCAGTTGTCTGACTGAAAACAGGATACACAGCCTGAATGAAATCCGGATCTTCATATAGCTGAGTCAGTTCTTCTTTTATATCTGCATCTCTTAAAGAATAACTGCGATAAATATTTTTACCATTCTTCAGGGTGTATTTCACCGAAAAATCATGCCACACGCCCTCTTCAGCCCAGTTAGCAGATCTAAGTTCTTTCCAGTCCGTCCCCTTGTTTTTTTCAACCGCTTTTTTAACCATGGACAGAACCGATGTGTGATTCTTAAGATTCATATGGCTGAAAATATAATCATCCGCACTTTGATATTCCCATTGATACTCTCCCTGAAGATTCTGACTCACATCTCCATAGGAAACCCAATAATTCTCATCTGTAAGGGAAACCGCTATGGAATTTATGGAACTCTCCCCCGGAATATAGCTGTCATATCCAAACAAATCCATCTGAAAACCGCCAAAAATTAAAGCTGCCACGAGAGCTGAGGCAATCATCTGTTTCCAGTGAGAAAATAATTTTCTAAAATCAAAATGATATATGATTTCTATAACACAATGGGATAAAAGCATCCCGCAAAGCAGTCCGAACACCACCCAGCCAATTTCGGAGCGAATCAGTAAAAAAAAGAAACAGCCGGAAAGAGACGATAACACAACAATGGGAATCCGGATAATTGGCATACTGATTTTAAATGCCATTGCCTTTTTCGCGGATTCAGAGCCCCTCTTTTTATATAAAAGCAGGCAAAGAAAAGTGAAAATGATAAATAATGCAGCTACAAGAATAATCTGGGGTCCCAATTCTCTGTCTATTCCTCCCCCATTCGCAAGTGCAATATTGGAAATAAATATTGCAATCGGAGAAGATTTCATCAAAAATGGTCCGAACAATTCTTCTCCGCTTTTATAACTGGTATTGAAGAAATGTCCATAGCACCCTTGTAAAACCAGCAGTAAAACCGTAAAATAACCTTCAAACACTGCCGTGCCTAATATGCCCACGATCACGCTTCCTGTCATGATCATCGCCAGCACTGTAATGGCATATATCATGGCATAATGCAGCAGAAAAAGTAAATATCCGGAAAGCACAGAACCTATAAGCATTGCAGGGGATATTCCATAAGCCGCTGTTACTCCAAGGGAAAGTATTAAATTAACCCCGTAAACAGCTGCCACAATCAATATACCATTCATGTAATTAGCCCAGAACAAATGTTTTCTGTTCACGGGAATTCCGTGATAAAAGTCAACTTTTTGTCTGGAATGAAGATAAGAAAAACTAGTGACACCCATTATGATGGATAGAACAATCATCATGAAAGTAATCCACCCATTCCCAAATCCAAGCAGCCCCCTTAACTCAGAGATCATAAATGCCTTGCTTTCTTCCTGCTTTATGAACTCACCTATAACCATAGCCATGGTAACCGGAAGGGAAAAGAAAAACATCAGAAATGCAAGAGTCACTGCCCATAGCCTGCGCTTTCCATCTTCCTTTATCAGATTAAAAAATAAGCTTTTTGATGTCATATCCTGCCACCTCCGTCTCACTTATAAATATTTCTTCCAGCGATAAGGGAATAATCTCATAGAATACCGGCTGGAGTGACTCCATCATTCCAATAACCGCTTCCTTTGTTCCCCGCACTGTCATGGTATAAAGCTTTCCCCGCATCTCAGTCTTGATCCGGTCTAATGATACCAGATCTGCCTCTGTCATACCATCTTTTAAAACACACTGAACCTTATGAATATTCAGCTTTAAATCGTCTAAATCTCTGGAAAGCAGAATTCCGCCTCTATGCAGCAATCCCACATGGTCACAGATGTCCTCCAGCTCCCTTAAGTTGTGAGATGCAATAATAGGAGTTAAATTTCTTTCCGCCATATCATTGGCAAAAATGCTTTTCACCGCCTGTCGCATCACAGGATCCAGTCCGTCAAATGTCTCATCACAGAATAAGTAATCTGTATTGGCACTGATGCCGCAGGCCACAGACAGCTGCTTCTTCATTCCTTTTGAGAAGGTATGCACCTTTCTTCTCATATCCAATCCAAAATTACCGATCAGACTTTCAAAACGCTTCCGGTCAAATTCCGGATAAACTTTGCTGTAGAATTCCATCATGTCCCTGGGAGTCGCATTATTAAAATAATACTGATCGTCCGAAATGTAGAAAAATTTCTTTTTTACATTCTCATTTTCGAAGACAGACTCTCCATCTATGGTTACGTTACCTTCATCCGGTTTTAATATTCCGCTTAGAAGCCTTAAAAAAGTACTTTTTCCAGCACCATTTGTGCCAATCAGACCAAATACATTCCCATGTTTTATCTCAGCACTCACATGGTCCAATGCCATAATGCCGTCAAATCGTTTTGTCAAATTCTCTGCCTGAATCATTCTTCTGCTCCTCCCCCTGCTTTAGATCCTTCCATCACCCATTCTTCTGCCAGCCATGAATGGGCTTTATCCTCTTTTAAACCTGCCCTTTTTGCCTCTTCAACCCAGCCACCAAGTTTATTCTTTAATTCACTGGTTTTGAGGGCGCGAATGGAGCTGGTATCTGCTACAAAGCTGCCTCTTCCTTTTACAGAATAAATAAAACCCCTGCGTTCAAGCTCCGTATATGCTCTTTGTATCGTATTGGGGTTAATGGACAAATCAGTGGCCAGACTTCTTACAGAGGGCAGCTGGGTGTCTTGTTCCAGAACTCCGCAAATCATAAGGTCTTTTAATTTTTCCACGATCTGTTCGTAAATAGGCCTGCGGTCTTTATAATCAAGCAAAATCATAGTTCACCTCTTTCTTAACTGTACTAACACTTTTAATACACTTAATATAGCAGATTGCCTCCGGTCTGTCAACCGGAGGCAGGAAAATATTTCATTAATTTTTTCTATCTTCAACAATCAGAATCCGAATCGCGTTCCTTGTATTGCTCCTGTTAAAGACATATAATGTATAAGAAGCATTTCCTCTGATATAAATATTAGAAGAAAGGAGAATGTTTTCGCTCTGGGTATTACTGTTCATTACCGAAACCAGATAAAAACCTGTTTTCTGGTATTTAAACCCCGTAACCTCCTTATAATCCACTTCCATGAACGTAAGTACTCCCCCATTTAAGAATACATTCACCTTTTGATTGGTAATGGACAAATTACAAACCCGAAAGCATCCTGCGTTAATCCCCCCATTGCAGTACATATCCATAATTTCCATAATATCAAGACCGGAATCTGAATTGATGACTGCTACTGTAATTGCCTGCCCCACAAGAACCTCTATCTGCTTTTCTATATAAACATATCCATTTTCATCTTCCACTGTCACCGTCTGCATATTAGCTGAAACTCTTCCGTAATGGCTCATATCCCCATTATCCAGTCCGTCCACTGCAGGCTGTTTATTAATATAGATCTGAAACGGATTGTAACCGGTGGCTGCATTCAGAAACCTCACCAGGCCATATTCACTGGTATTGCAGAAGTAGCATGGTATTATAGGCTTTGGAAATACAGTTATCACAGAAGTATTCTGATTGTCTGTTTCAGTTCCAGAATCTGACTGGGGTTCATTAACTTCCTGATTAGAATCAGGACTTTGATCTGTATTTGTGTCATTTTGCATATAATAAATGATGCCCATATAATTCCTCTTTATTATCGTTATATAGTAAGTTTATTCCTTGAACAATCCTCAGTGCCTGTCTGAAATCAATCAATCCTTATTATAAACAAAAATTTGCACCCGGATAAACCGGGTGCAAATTTTTTCTATCAGTAATTCAATTAATCATTTCCGTATAAAATAACCAGCTTCTGCAGATATTCAAATCTTGCTTTTGCATCGTCCTCATTCTTACCGAATAATTCAGCTGCTCTTTCTGGATTCTTCATAGCTAAGGATGCGTAACGAACCTCACCCTTTAAGAATTCCTGGTATCCTTCCAGTGCAGGAGCCTTGCTGTCTAAGGAGAACTTTTTCTCAGCAGCAGGATTGAAACGGAAGTTATTCCAGTATCCGCACTCTACAGCAAGCTTCTCTTCTGTCTGTGCCTTTGACATACCCTTCTTGATACCATGGCTGATACATGGAGCGTATGCGATAATTAAGGATGGTCCCGGATATGCTTCTGCCTCTGCGATTGCCTTAACAGTCTGATTGTAATCAGCACCCATAGCAATCTGTGCTACGTATACATAACCATAGCTCATGGCAATACTGGCAAGATCCTTCTTCTTCGTATCTTTTCCGCCAGCTGCGAACTGTGCTACTGCACCAGTCTTGGTAGCCTTGGAAGACTGACCGCCTGTATTGGAATAGATCTCAGTATCAAATACCATGATGTTGATGTCCTTACCACTTGCAAGAACGTGGTCAACACCACCGAAACCGATATCATATGCCCAGCCGTCGCCGCCGAAGATCCACTGAGACTTCTTGCCAAGGAAATCTTTTCCTTTTACAACAGCTTTTGCTAACTCGCAGTCAACTCCATCTAATGCTGCAACCAGTTTGTCAGATGCAGAACCGTTGGATACACCGATGCTGAACGTATCCAAATACTCTTTACATGCAGCTTTTACTGCATCAGATGCTTTATCGGAATTGCTGATTTCTTCTACTTTGCTCTTTAAGCCTTCTCTGATTGCATTCTGAGCTAAAAGCATACCATAACCGAATTCAGCATTATCCTCAAATAAGGAGTTAGCCCATGCAGGACCCTGTCCCTTAGCATTTACGGTGTAAGGTGTAGAAGGTGAAGAGTTACCCCAGATGGAAGAACATCCAGTTGCATTTGCAATGTACATTCTGTCACCGAATAACTGAGTAATTAATTTTGCATAAGGTGTCTCGCCACAGCCTGCGCATGCTCCTGAGTACTCAAGAAGAGGCTGTTTAAACTGGCTGCCCTTAACAGTTGCTTCTTTGAATTTATCAATAACTTCCTGTTTGATCGGCAGAGTCTGACCATATTCAAATCTTTCCTGTATTGCATCACAGTTTGCTTCCATGTTAACCATGGTAAGAGCTTTCTCGCCCTTCTTTCCAGGACAGACATTTGCACAGGAACCGCAGCCGGTACAGTCAAATGCAGATACAGTAATAGCAAACTGATATCCTGGCATACCGGTCATCGGAAGAGCTTTCATGTTCTCAGGTCTCTTAGCAGCCTCTTCCTCTGTTAAAGCGATTGGGCGGATAACAGCATGAGGACATACATAAGAACAGAAGTTACACTGAATACAGTTGTCTGGATTCCACTGAGGAATGGTTACTGCAATACCACGTTTCTCGTAAGCAGCAGATCCGGAAGGTGTGGAACCGTCAATATAATCAACAAATGCAGATACTGGTAAGGAATTACCGTCCTGAGCGTTGACTTTTGTCTGAACGTTGTTAACAAAATCAACAACATCCTGTCTTCCATTTGTGATCTTCTTATAATCAAGGCCTTCGTCTTCGCAGTTCTTCCAGCTCTCTGGAACTTCGATTTTAACAACGCCCTTTGCACCGGCATCAATTGCTGCCCAGTTCTTCTGAACGATCTCTTCGCCCTTACGGCCGTAAGTTGCCTTTGCAGCAGCTTTCATAAGTTCGTTTGCTTTTGCTGCAGGAATGATTCCTGTCAGTTCAAAGAATGCAGACTGAAGAATGGTGTTGATACGGGTTGCACCCATACCGGTCTCGATACCGATCTTCACACCGTCAATGGTATAGAACTTAATGTTGTGCTCAGCGATATACTTCTTAACCTGTCCTGGTAAGTGCTTTTCAAGACCTTCCTGATCCCATGGGCAGTTTAATAAGAATACACCGCCGTCAACCAGTTCCTGTACCATGTTGTACTTACGGATATAGGAAGGATTGTGGCATGCTACGAAATTAGCTCTGCGGATTAAATAGGTTGATTTAATCGGCTTATGTCCAAAACGTAAGTGAGACATCGTGATACCGCCGGACTTCTTGGAATCATAATCGAAGTAAGCCTGTGCGTACATATCTGTATTATCACCGATAATCTTAATGGAGTTCTTATTAGCACCTACGGTACCATCAGCACCAAGACCCCAGAACTTACAGTTAGATGTGCCCTCTGGAGTAGTGACGATCTCAGCTCCTGTCTCAAGAGAAAGGTGAGTCACGTCATCCACAATACCGATGGTAAACGGAGTCTTTGTCTTGTTCTCGTAAACAGCTACGATCTGAGCTGGAGTTGTATCTTTGGAACCAAGGCCATAACGTCCGGTAAGAATCTTAACCTGATCAAACTTTGTTCCCTTTAAAGCTGCAACAACATCTAAGTATAATGGTTCGCCTAAAGAGCCTGGTTCTTTTGTTCTGTCTAAAACAGAAATAGTCTTAACTGTATCAGGAATTGCATCGATTAAAGCCTGTGCGCTGAATGGTCTGTAAAGACGTACTTTCACAACACCAACCTTGTGGCCTGCTGCAACTAAATAGTCAAGGGTTTCTTCAATTGTATCATTAACAGAACCCATGGAAATAATTACATGATCTGCATCTGCTGCGCCATAATAATTGAAAAGCTTGTAATCTGTACCGATCTTTGCATTCACCTTGTCCATATACTTCTGAACAATTGCAGGCAGTGCTTCATAATAAGGGTTGCATGCTTCTCTTGCCTGGAAGAAGATATCAGGGTTCTGAGCGGAACCTCTCAGACATGGATGATTTGGGTTTAATGCATGACGACGGAACTCATCAACCGCATCCATATTCACCATCTCTTTTAAGTCTTCATAATCCCATGTTTCAATCTTCTGAATCTCATGGGAAGTACGGAAACCATCGAAGAAGTTAATAAATGGTACTTTACCCTCAAGAGCTGCCATATGAGCAACCGGAGTTAAGTCCATAACTTCCTGTACGCTGGATTCGCACATCATAGCACAGCCGGTCTGACGGCAGGCATATACATCAGAGTGGTCACCAAAGATTGATAATGCATGGCTTGCAATTGCACGGGCTGATACATTGATAACGCCAGGTAACTGCTCACCGGCAATTTTATAAAGATTAGGGATCATAAGTAACAGACCCTGGGAAGCTGTATAGGTGGTAGTCAGAGCACCTGCTGCCAAGGAACCGTGAACCGCACCTGCGGCACCTGCCTCAGACTGCATCTCTGTAATGTGCACTGTCTGGCCAAAAATATTAGTTCTTCCGTCTGTAGACCATTCATCTGTAG
>JAEWPQ010000183.1 GCA_023460575.1 Bacillota bacterium | reverse complement strand
ATATTGACCAGTCTCTGATGAAAAAAGACGCATACGGAGAAGAGCATATGACCTACGGAGGCGATTTCGATGACCGGCCTACGGATTACAGTTTCTGCGGCGACGGAATTGTTTTTGCAGACCGTACGGTATCACCCAAAGCCCAGGAGGTGAAATATCTCTATCAGGATATTCGTCTCACACCGGATGAAAACGGAGTAAGAATTGAAAACCGCAGGCTGTTTGAAAATACCTCTGACTTCGAATTTGTTTATACCGTATTAAAGAACGGGGAACCCATATTCCAGAAGCGGTTTGAAGCGATTGTTGAACCATTAATGGCCGCATATATTACGGTTGAAATACCGGAATGGAAAGATGCAGGAGAGTATGTCCATCAGGTGTCAGCAGTATTAAAAGAAGATACTTTATGGGCTGATTCCGGTTTTGAAACTGCCTTCGGAGAGAGCGTCCGGGTGATCAGGGGAGAACTGTCGCCTGGAATTAAGAAACAATTAAACGTAATTTACGGAGATGTAAATATTGGTGTATCAGGAGACGGTTTCCGAATTCTCTTTTCCAGACAGGAAGGAAGTATTGTTTCCATTGTTTATGGCGGAAAAGAATGGGTGGGAAGACCTGTTATGCCTGTGTACTGGAGAGCCACTACCGACAATGATAAAGGAAATAAATTCTCCGTTAAAAGCTCCATGTGGTTAGGCGCGGGCAAATTCCCTTCTTATAGAAGTGAAAACTGCAAAGTGGAAGAAAAAGAAGACTGCATTAAAGTTACCTATACCTATCAGCTGTCTGTTGTTCCTGAGTCTGAAACAGAGGTCACCTATGAAGTGAATTCAACCGGAACTATCCGTGTGAAAGCCGTATTTCATGGAAAAGAGGGGCTGCCCCAGCTTCCCGCTTTTGGAATGAGGCTTATCACTCCGTCTGCAGCCAAGCAGTTTACCTGGTATGGCAGAGGACCGGAAGAGAATTACTGTGACAGGAAGGAAGGAGCCAGACTGGGGATTTATAAAGACACCCCTGAGGGAAATGTATCTCCTTATCTGGTTCCCCAGGAATGCGGAAACAGGACCGGAGTACGCTGGCTGAAGGTTTCTGACAGAAAAGGAAATTCCATTGGTTTCCGGGCTGCTGGCGGGCCGTTTGAGGCATCGGTTCTTCCTTATACAGCGGAGGAACTGGAGATGGCCACTCATAATGAAGAACTTCCGGCTCCAAGATATACGGTAATCAGTATATTTGGGGCTATGAGAGGCGTAGGCGGAGACGACAGCTGGGGAGCGCCGGTTCATACGGAATACTGTGTAAGCGCAGAAGGAGAGCTGGTGACGGAATTTTTGATAGAAAGAATGAGTATGGAAGAATACGATGAGTATCATTTTTCGTAAAATATGACATACAGCTGTCCTGTTATACGTGTTATAATCCTTAAAAACAGGTGCCAGAGAAGTAAAAAGAAAGGAGTTTTTCATGCTTGAAAAGATTCCGTCTCGGGAAGAGATGATAAGTTTAATTGGAGAGGAGGCTTTTTCTGCATGGGAAGCTCTCTGCAAAAAAATTGAAGAAGCATATGATATGGACCGCCTTTGGAACAGCGGCGGCAAGGCATGGAAGTATGAATACAAATACCGCAGAGGAGGGAAGACCCTCTGCGCTCTCTATGCCAGAGAGGGCTGTTCTGGTTTTATGGTCATACTCGGCAAAGCAGAGCAGGAGAAATTCGAGCAGAACAGGCAGAACTTTTCACCCCGGATACAGGAAGAGTATGACAGTTCGACAACATATCATGATGGAAAATGGATGATGTTTCCCGCTGATGATGGTTCTCTGATTGATGAGTTTATAGATCTTCTGATGATTAAAAGGCGCCCTAACAGAAAATAGATGATTTTGGGAGGTACTATGAAATATCCGTGGATTGATGACTTTTTAAAAGGAATGAACGGAGTCACCAGTGACTTTAAAGAAGAATGGAACTGGGACAGATATATGATTGACGGTAAGATGTTTGCAGCTGTCTGCAGAGATGATCAGGGGAAGGAAAAGCTGATATCCTTGAAGCTGGAACCTTTGGAAGGGGATTTTTTAAGGCAGCAGTACAAGGATATCATACCGGGATATTATATGAATAAGATTCATTGGAATTCCGTTATGGCAGATGGGGACGTACCTGATGAACTGTTAAAGGATATGCTGGAAAAGTCCTATGCACTGATTTTTGCAAAGCTGCCTAAAAAGAGACAGAAGCAATTGCTGGGCGAGGGGTGAAATTATGAAATATTTTGGCGAGGGATTAAGTGAAGAGCATAAGGCACTGAATCAGATTATCCGGAAAAAGCAAAGAACCCAAGAAGCAATAAAAATTTTTCTGGACATTCATAAACAGCTGCACCGGTCGAATATAAAAGATAGAGAAGAAAATGAAACCGACCGGTTATTTGGCGACCTGGAACCCTGGGAATACGCAGTTATGCCTGGAAGAGAAGATGAGACAATTGCCTGGGTGGTATGGCATATTGCCAGAATTGAAGACCTGACTATGGGAATTCTGGCTGCCAGAGGGGATCAGCTTTTTAGTGAAGACTGGTGCAGGAAAATTAATTCTCCCATTAAGGATACAGGTAATGCATTATCTGATGAGGAGATTATGGCTTTCAGTAAACAGGTAAACTATCAGGAACTGCTGGATTACCGAAGTGCAGTGGGGGAAAGAACCAGGGAAATCGTAAGAGGGTTTACTTTTGAAGATATGAAACGGGATGTGAACGAGGCTGACTTAATGAAAATTCAAAGGGAAGGCGGTGTGACCTCCCAAAAGGACTCAGAGTGGCTGCTGGAGTTTTGGGGTGCAAAGGATGTTGCCGGACTGCTGTTAATGCCGCCAACCCGGCATGTTATGCTCCATCTCAATGATTGCTGTAAATGGAAGGAAAAAATTCGGACCAGTACGAAGTTTTTTCTCCTATAATTGGAAGAAATTTCCAGAATATCATAAAATTTCAAAATTTGCTTGACAGGATTAAGAATTGGCAGTATTCTTATAATTGTATATTAAATACAACAAAATTCAAGAAAAGGAGGCAGGAACTATGATGCGTAATCGTGGAATTAACAGAATCAATCAAATAGTCAGAAATATATTGATGAATTCAGTCTGCCTCATGGAAAACTGTCTTTGCATCTAAAGATGTCAGGACATATGCAGCTTCTTGATCGGAGCTTCTTTTTATGAGTTTATCCGCAGTCTGAATGACTGCGGTTATTTTTTTGCTTATTTACCGAAAAAAACCGCACTGTGCAGTTTTTTTCGGTTTTTTACATATATGGAGTAAATTTATGATGTTTGTTAAGAAAAAAGGAGGAAATGGTATGAAAAATTTGTGGAAGTACGTGAGAAAATATAAATTTCTTTACGTTCTTGCCCTTGCAGCGATGATTATCAGCATTTTGCTTGATGCATCAGCACCTCAGATTACAAAGCATATTATTGATGATGTAATTGTGGGTGGTCAGACACAGATTCTCATGAGGCTGCTTCTTGGGCTTTTGGGAATTGGATTTGGAAGAGCGGTATTTCAGTATACAAAGGAATTTATCTTTGACTTTGCTGCTGCCCGGATCGCCTGTGGTTTGAGAAAGGATTTGTTTGATCATATCCAGACGTTGTCCGTTGGATATTTTGACAGACATAATACGGGAGAGCTGATGGCCCGGATTAAGGATGATGCAGAGCGGATCTGGAATGCCTTTGGATTTGTGGGAATGCTTGTTTTGGAATGTTCCATACACACAATTATTGTCATTGTCTGCATGCTGCGGTTAAGTCCTGCTCTGACACTGATTCCACTGGTCATTCTGCCGCTTATCGCCTGGTATGCCTTAAAGATGGAGAAAGGACTGGGAGAGGTTTATGACAAGATCAGTGAGCAGACTGCAGAGCTTAATACAGTTGCTCAGGAAAATCTGGCAGGAGTCCGGACTGTTAAGGCATTTGCCAGAGAAGAATATGAAATCAGCAAATTTAAGAAGCACAACAAGCAGTATTATGACTTAAATATGAGCCAGGCAAAGCTGCTGATCCGGTTCCAGCCGAATATCTCTTTCCTTTCCAAGTTCCTTATGATGGCAGTCATTGTCATTGGCGGCATTCTTGTAATCAGGGGAAAGATGTCCCTGGGAGATTTGGGTGCATTTTCCGAATACGCAAACAATATTATCTGGCCTATGGAAATGGTGGGCTGGTTAAGCAATGATCTGGCAGCCGCATTTGCTTCCAATAAGAAGATAAAAAAGATCATGGAAGAAAAGCCGGTTATTGAAGATCCTGATAAACCGGTCCTTCCGGAATTTGTTGAAGGCGAGCTTACATTTCAGCACGTAGATTTTGAACTGGATGGAAAGGATATTTTAAACAATATCAATTTCACTTTAAAAAAGGGAAAGACACTGGGTATTATGGGAGTTACCGGTTCAGGAAAGACTTCCATTGTCAATTTAATTGAGCGGTTCTATGATGCAACAGCCGGGGAGATTCTGCTTGACGGGATTAATATTAAAGATCTGCCGCTGCCTTTGCTGAGAGGTCAGATCTCAGTCGTTATGCAGGATGTATTCCTCTTCTCCGACAGCATTTCCGAAAATATTAAAACCGGAAACAAGGATGCCACCGAGTGGGAAAGTGTTCAGCAGGCCGCGATTTCTGCGGAAGCACACAGCTTCATTCAAAAGCTGTCAGAACAGTATGATACGGTAATCGGTGAACGGGGAGTTGGTTTATCGGGAGGCCAGAAGCAGAGAATCAGCATAGCCAGAGCCATAGCAAAGGAAACGCCGATTCTGATTCTTGACGACTCCACTTCTGCTCTTGACATGGAGACGGAAAGAGAGATTGAATCCCATTTGTCAGAACTGAAAAACAGTTCGAAAATTGTCATTGCCCACAGGGTTTCAGCCGTGCGCAGAGCCGATGAGATTCTTATTCTGGAAGACGGAAAAATCATTGAGCGGGGAACTCACGAGGAGCTTATGGAAAAGCGGGGGCAGTATTATAAAACCTACCAGGTTCAGTATGGAGAGGAGGCTGCATTATGTCAGTAAATTCCAGCAGAATGGATGAGGAACAGAAAGAGGTATTGAAAAAAGATACCATAATCCGTCTGTTTCGTTATCTTATTGCTTTTAAAAAGAAAATTGTGCTTGTATTGTTTATCATGGCCGGCACCATTACCATCAGCATGCTTGCACCCCTTTTGATGGAGTATGCGGTAAATGTCTGCGTGGCACAAAAAGATATAAAAGGCCTTCTTTATGTGGGACTTGGAGCAATGGTATTATTTCTGCTATTTTTAGCAGGTACGAAGTTCCGAATGCGCATCATGGCAGAAGTTTCAAACCGGGTGCTTTTAAACATCAGAGAGGAACTATATCAGCATATCCAGTCTCTGGGTTTTGGCTTTTTTGACAGCCGTCCCACTGGAAAGGTACTTGCAAGAATTATTGGTGATGTGAATTCATTAAAAGATGTATTATCGGATAGCGTCACACAGCTGATTCCGGATTTTATCACTGTCATCTGTGTTCTAAGCATCATGCTGATCAAAAACTATCAATTGGCAATGGCAGCTTTGCTGACGCTTCCGATTCTGGCGGTTGGTATGTTTTTTATTGAGACAAACGTTCATAAAAGATGGAGGGTATACAGAAAGAAAACTTCTAATTTAAATGCCTATGTACATGAAGATTTATCAGGAATCAGGATTATTCAAAGCTATGCCGCCGAGAATGAGACGAAAGAGGTTTTTCATGATCTGGTAGACCAGCATTACCGTTCCTTCATTGATGCGGTAGTGATTGCAGATGCATTCGGTCCTCTTGTAGAAATAACCTGGGGAATGGGGGGATTTTTACTTTATTTTATCGGAATTAAGGTGGTGGGAGTGGAACAGATCGGAATTGGTACGTTTCTTGCATTTTCCACATACATTGCCATGTTCTGGAGCCCTATACGTAATCTTGCCAATTTTTATAATAAGCTGACCACCAATATCTCAGCTGCAGAACGAATCTTTGATATCATAGATACGGAGGTTGAGATTAAGGATGAAGAGGGTGCAGCAGAATTAAAGGCATTAAAGGGAGAGGTTAAGTTTGAGGAAGTTTCCTTTGCATATGGAGATGAGCCGGACCGTCTGATTCTGGATAAAGTAAGCTTTTTGGTAAAACCTGGGGAGACCATCGCTTTAGTGGGTCCGACAGGGGCAGGGAAAACAACAATAGTAAATCTGATCAGCCGTTTTTATGAAGTAACCGGCGGCAGGATCTATATTGATGATCAGGAGATCCAAAGTGTGACGTTAAAAAGCTTAAGAAGCCAGATGGGCATCATGACCCAGGATAATTTCCTTTTTTCCGGAACCATACGGGATAACATTCGTTACGGTCGTTTGAATGCAACGGATGAGGAAATCGAAGAGGCTGCCAAGGCAGTGAATGCCCATGAGTTTATTATGAAGCTGGAGAAGGGGTATGATACTAAAATCAGTGAGCGGGGAGCCGGCCTTTCCATCGGTCAGAGACAGCTGCTGGCATTTGCAAGAACCATGGTATCAAAACCCGGCATTCTGATTCTTGATGAGGCAACCTCAAGCATTGACACGCATACGGAGCTGCTGGTTCAAAAGGGTATTGAGGCCCTGCTAAAGGAAAGAACTTCCTTTATTATTGCTCACAGGCTTTCCACCATCCGCAGGGCAGACCGTATCTTTGTCATCGATCAGGGAACGATCCGGGAAGCTGGTAATCATGACGACTTAATGAAACTGAAAGGTGCCTATTATCAATTATACCAGAGCCAGTTCGCATGACGGCATCAAAAAGGATTGACCTGACCGGATAAATGAAATAAAATAGAAGTCGAGGTGATTTAAGATGACAGAAGGAGCGTTAGTTTTAGAGGGGGGATCCCTGCGGGGAGTATTTACTGCAGGAGTTTTGGATGTTTTCATGGAACAGGAGATTAAGATGTCCTATGTTAACGGAGTTTCAGCCGGTTCCATGTCAGGTATGAGTTATGTCAGCAAGCAGATAGGCAGAACCATAAAAGTGGATCTGGATTATATCAATGACAAACGTTTTTTGAGTTTCCGGAATCTGGTGGAAAAGCGTTCGATCTTTAACTTTGACTTCCTGTTCGGGGAATTAAGCAATACATTAGTCCCGTTTGATTATGATACATTTTATCAGTCTGAACAGATTTTTGAGGTAGCAGCTACCCGTTGTAAGACGGGAAAGCCGGAATATTTTGAAAAAAGTACATGTGAAAATTTCATTGATGCGGTAAAAGCTTCCAGCAGCATTCCCATACTTTCCAGAATGATTTCAGTTGGAGGAAAGAAATATTTAGATGGAGGCTGCTCCATGCCGATCGCTTATCAGAGAGCGATCGATCTGGGATATGAAAAGATTGTGCTGGTTCTTACCAGAGAACCGGGATACCGGAAACCTCCCCTTGATAAATGGACGAAAAAAGGGTATGAGCGGTATTTCCAACCGCTCCCTAAATTTTTAAAGGCTCTGGAGGACGTTCCGGAGAGATATAACCGAATGCAGGAAGAGATTGACCGTCTGGAAAAAGAGGGAAGAATCTATGTGATCCGCCCGGATCATCATGTGACGGTTCAGAGAACGGAACAGGATAAGCGGAAACTGGAGGCGCTGTATCAGGAAGGAAGACGGCTGGCACTGGTACATATGGATTCACTGAAAGCCTACCTGAAAATGTAAGGAAAGGAAAAAGCGTACAATTTATGAGTATTTATGATACATTAAATTCTATGCAGAAAGAGGCGGTACTTCAAACTGAGGGACCGCTTCTTGTGCTGGCAGGAGCGGGCTCTGGAAAAACCAGGGTTCTTACGCACCGGATTGCCTATATAATAGAAGAAAAGGGTGTCAACCCCTGGAATATACTGGCCATAACATTTACCAATAAAGCAGCTGGAGAAATGAGAGAGCGTGTGGATCGTCTGGTTGGATTCGGGGCAGACAGCATCTGGGTTTCCACATTTCATTCATCCTGTGTGCGCATATTAAGAAGGCATATTGAAAGCCTTGGATTTACTACTAACTTTACCATATACGATACGGATGACCAGAAAACCCTGATGCGCCATGTCCTAAAAAAGCTGGACTTAGATCCGAAGGTATATAAAGACAGGGCAATGCTTGGACTTATTTCCACAGCCAAGAATGAGCTGATAAGTGCGGCGGAGTTTGAACTCAATGCTTCCGGCGATTTCCGGCAGAAGAAAGTGGCTTCTGTTTATAAAGAGTACCAGAGTCAGTTAAAGAAGAACAATGCGCTGGATTTCGATGATCTGATTATGAAGACTGTGGAATTGTTTCAGAATAATTCTGAGGTCTTAAACTACTATCAGGAACGTTTCCGCTACATCATGGTGGACGAGTATCAGGATACCAATACGGCTCAGTTCCGTTTAATCAGTCTGCTTGCGGGAAAGTATAAGAACCTTTGTGTCGTAGGCGATGATGATCAGTCCATCTATAAGTTCCGCGGTGCTAATATAGAGAATATATTAAATTTCGAAAAATCTTATCCCGGTGCAAAGGTAATTAAGCTGGAAGAGAATTACCGCTCCAGTCAGAACATATTGCAGGCGGCTAATGAGGTGATCCGTCATAACAGAGGCCGAAAAGATAAAACCTTATGGACGTCCAATGAAGAAGGTACGCTGGTTCAGTTTAAGCAGTTTGAAAATGCAACAGAGGAGGCAGATGCCATTGTCCGTGACATATTAAACAGCGCATCTGCCTATCAGGACTGTGCAGTTCTTTACCGGACCAATGCCCAGTCCCGTCTGATCGAGGAAAAATGTCTTCAGCATAATGTCCCCTACCGCATGGTGGGCGGCGTAAACTTCTACCAGAGAAAAGAAATCAAGGACATTCTGGCTTATTTAAAAACAATCGCAAACGGAAGAGATGATTTATCTGTCTTAAGAGTCATCAATGTTCCCAAAAGGGGGATCGGGGCGACCAGTATCGGAAAGGTCCAGGCATTTGCTTCCGAACGTGAGATGGGCATATACGATGCATTCTCCAGGGCGAAAGCCGTTCCCGGACTGGGAAAAACAGCGGATAAAGTTCTGGGATTTACGGAAAAAATAGAAGATTTCAGAAGCCGGCTGACAGAAGAGACCTACAGCATTCATGAACTGATCGAAGATATTCTTGACGAAACCGGCTACCAGAAGGAACTGGAAGCAGAGGGAGAGATCGAATATCAGACACGTCTGGAAAATATAGAAGAGTTGATTAATAAAGCTATCAGCTTTGAGAATGAGCATGAACATCCGGAATTGAGTGAGTTCCTGGAGGAAGTTGCTCTTGTTGCCGACGTAGACCGAATGGATGAATCAGAAAACCGTGTAACGCTGATGACACTTCACAGCGCTAAGGGGCTTGAGTTTCCAAGAGTTTATTTAAGCGGTATGGAGGATGGCTTATTTCCCAGCATGATGTCTATTTCTTCGGATAATAAAGAGGATGTGGAAGAAGAACGGAGACTTTGCTACGTTGGTATTACAAGGGCACAGAAATTCCTTATGATGACTGCGGCCAGACAGCGTATGGTAAACGGTGAAACCAGATATTCAAAGGTCAGCCGCTTTGTGGAAGAAATACCAGGTGAACTGTTAGACTCCAGCAGGCTGGAGCAGAGGCTTTCTTCCAGAGCACAATCTGATTTTGATGACAGCGGTCTCCCATGGGGAAAAAGCGGGGCAGCAGGGCGGACAGCAGGTGTCAGCAGCTTTGGACCAGGTAGCAACGCATATGCGTCAAAGACATCAAAACCTGTATCAACTCCTGGTTTTGGAAAAGCGTTTACAGTGGAGAAACCGCTTTCTCTTGGTTATAAAGAGGGAGACAGGGTCAGCCATATCAAATTCGGAATTGGTGAGGTTATGGAAATCAAAGATGGTGGAAGAGATTTCGAGGTAACCGTTCACTTTGACCAGGCAGGTGTGAAAAAAATGTTTGCTTCTTTTGCTAAATTGAAGCTTGTGAGAGAATAATTAAATGTATATAAAATTTTAAAAAAATCTAAAAATGATAGTAAAAAAGCCAATATAATGGTATAATAACTGCTACAGGCAAAGAGAAAAATCTGTGCCGTACAGGATATGAATGAAAGCAGGGCTCTCAGAAAGGACGTGGAGACATGAACAGATTTGATGCAATGAGCAAAGAAGCTATGAACAAACTGGAAGATCTTATGAACTCAAGCAGAGTGAATGATATGCTTCATAAAAGAGAACAGGAAGAGAAAAAGAAAAACTGTATCCTCTGGATACTCGCGATCATAGGCGCAGTGGCTGCAGTAGCTGGAATTGCTTATACCGTATATCGTTTCTTTACTCCGGATTATCTGGAAGATTTTGAAGACGATTTTGATGATGATTTCGACGACGATTTCTTTGAGGATGAAAAGTCGGAAGCTGGTTCCGAAGACTAAAATCTGGCATTAAAAAGAGAGCGTGCCTCAGAAAGTGAGACACGCTCTTTTACGTAACAGAATAGAAAAATTAAGAGAATAAAAGGAGTCAGCAAACGTGAAAAAGGGTGAGATATACGAAGGAACAATCGGACGGTTTGATTTTCCTGACAAAGGATTCATAGAGCTTTTAGAAGGAAGGATTGCTGTAAAGCACGCACTTCCAGGGCAAAAAGTGAAAGTTATGATTAATAAAAAAAGAGGGGGGAAATGTGAGGGAAGGATTCTTGAAGTTTTAGAGAACTCTCCTCTGGAATATGCAGACGATCCATGCCCGCATTTTGGAATCTGCGGGGGTTGTACCTATCAGACCATTCCTTACGAAGAGCAGCTAAAAATCAAGGAACAGCAGGTAAAATCCCTGCTAGACGGTGCGGTGACAGGAGATTTTATATTTGAAGGAATTAAACCAAGCCCGATTGCGGATGGATATCGCAATAAGATGGAGTTCTCCTTTGGAGATGAATATAAGGATGGTCCTCTTTCCCTGGGAATGCATAAAAGGGGAAGCTTTTACGATGTAGTGACAACAACGGAATGCAAGATTGTGGATTCTGATTTCTGCGATATATTAAAGGCGGCTAAGGAATATTTTGAAGCATTGGGAACCGGATTTTATAAAAAGATGCAGCATACCGGCTATCTGCGTCATCTTCTGGTGCGCAGAGCTGTAAAAACAGGAGAGATTCTCGTTGATCTTGTTACTACGACTCAGGAGGAGCTGGATTTGAAGCCATTTGCTGATGCACTGCTCAGCCTGAAACTGAATGGAAGAATTGTTGGAATTCTTCATACATTAAATGACAGCCTGGCTGATGTGGTAAAAAGTGACCGGACAGATATTTTATACGGACAGGATTATTTTTATGAGGAATTGCTGGGACTGAAGTTTAAGATTTCTCCGTTTTCTTTCTTTCAGACCAATTCGCTTGGTGCGGAAGTGTTGTATGAAACTACAAGGGGATATGTGGGAGAGACAAAGAATAAGGTGGTTTTTGACTTATACAGCGGCACTGGCACCATCGCCCAGATTATTGCTCCTGTTGCGAAAAAAGTGGTGGGTGTGGAGATTGTAGATGAGGCGGTGGAAGCAGCCAGAGAGAATGCTGCGAGAAACGGTCTGGATAACTGCGAATTTATTGCGGGGGATGTTTTGAAGGTGATTGATGAACTGGAAGATAAGCCGGATCTTATTATTCTGGATCCGCCGAGGGATGGGATACATCCGAAGGCACTGGGCAAGATTATTGATTTTGGGGTGGACAGGCTGGTTTATGTGTCTTGTAAGCCGACTAGTCTGGTGAGAGATTTGGAAGTGCTGCAGATGAGGGGGTATGAGGTGGTTAAGGCGTGCTGTGTGGATATGTTTCCTTCAACGGCAAACGTTGAAACCGTTTGTTTGCTGTCGAGGAAACATTGATTTTATGCGGTGTTGATGGGATATCAAGTGAAAGATGAAACTGTGTTATTATATAGGCAAAGATAAATTTATATTATCTTTCATGAGGATGGGGTAATGCCAGATTGTTTAAATTACTGCTTTTGCCAAAACGTATAGGGGTTTCGCTGAAATGTACATATAAATTAGCGAAATCCTTATTTGAAGATAAAACATTTAACCAGATAGATTACTTTTTTGGGAGAGGACACTTGAAATTGGTATGTCTTAGGTATAAAATAAAAGTACTTTTAATCAGCTCATATTCTTATCGAGGATTCTCTCAATATTTCCAAAAACATGATATTTACAATAATAGATTAATATAGAAATACGAAAGGGGTAATTAATTTATGGGTTATAGCTTTTTAGATTTAGCAAAAGAAGTATTAGAACACGAAAACATACCGCTGTCAGTAGAAGAAATGTGGGAAGCGGCGGGCAGACACGGCTTACTGGAGAAACTGTCATCTTCCGGCAAAACCCCCATCCGCACTCTGTCAGCCAGAATATATGTAGACATTAAGAATAACCAGGATACTATATTTGATCAGGTAAGCAAACGCCCCGCAAAGTTTTTCCTGAAAGGTCAAACAGCAGGATTACAGGAGTATGAGGACAGGCAGGAGCAGTCAGGAAAGAAGTTGAAATTTGCAGAACGGGACTTACACATCCTGCTTTCCAGTTTTGTAAATTCCGATGAACATTTTAAATGCTCAACTAAAACAATATACCATGAAGTTTCCAAGCGTGAAAAGAGCGGAAAGAACAAATGGTTGCACCCGGATCTTGTTGGGGTACATTTTCCTTTTGAATCTTACACACCAAATACCCTTAAGCTATTTGATATTTTAAAAGTAAATCCCTATAAGCTGTATTCCTTTGAAATGAAAATCAACATCAATCTTGCCAATCTCCGGGAGTATTATTTCCAGGCAGTATCCAATTCCAGTTGGGCGCATGAAGGCTATCTGGTGGCATTACATATTACGGAGAATCCGGAATTAATGGATGAAATGCGCCGTTTAAACAATGCATTCGGTATTGGAGTAATCCGGTTAGATGCAGAGCATTTTATGCAAAGTGAGATTTTGTTCTCCGCAAAGGAAAAGGAATTCCTTGACTGGGATACCATTAACCGTCTGGTCGACAGCAACCCGGATTTTAAGAAATTTCTGGAAGACTTAATGGAAGATATCAAAGTAGGGAAGATTAAGAGTAAATATGATGAAACCTACACCGAAGAAGAGCAGATGTGCCAGTATGCTTTAAAATGCGGAATCCTGTCTTGAATTTCTGACAGTAACAATTCTAATTCAATTCATATATCCCCACTGTCAGCATATTTAGCAGGCAGCAGGGGATTTTTTTATTTGACTTTATCTATAAAGTTCAAAATACCGTATGTTACGGCGGACTGGATTTGTCCAGCTCTACTGATATTACAGCATTTATCCTGATATTCCCTCCGAGGATAGAAGAAGAAAAATATATTATACTGCCGTATTTCTGGATACCGGAGGAGAACATGCGGCTGCGTGTACGCCGGGACCATGTGCCATATGCTGTGTGGGAGCAGTAGGGATTCTTGAAAACAACGGAGGGAAATGTGATACATTATGGATTTACAGTGATTCCTTTCGGACAGGGTTTCAAGGATATGTCACCGCCCAGCAAGGAATTGATGAAGCTGACACTGGAGAAGAAACTGGCACATGGCGGACATCCAGTTTTGCGTTGGATGATGGATAACATCTTTATCCGCCAGGACCCGGCTGGGAATATCAAACCGGATAAGGAGAAGTCCACGGAAAAGATTGATGGTGCGGTGGCAACGGTCATGGCACTTGACAGGGCAATCAGGGATGGAGGAAAAGGGAGTGCAAGTGTGTATGATGAACGAGGGATTCTGGTGTTTTAATTTGAGGATTCTCATGTTATACTGGATGAAAATAAACAGATTATTAGGGGGTTAATCATTGATAAATAGCTGTTCGTATTAGAATTGAACAGAACCCCCAAATTTGAAAGGGAGCCGTACAGTATGAAAATGCCCGATAAAATTGAGACTACAATGTTTGCACCCTGTGGAATGAACTGCTTGGTATGTTATAAACATTGTTATCATAAGAAACCTTGTGCTGGTTGTTTGAATGGCGACAATGGCAAGTCAGAGCATTGCCGGAAATGTAAAATTAAAGATTGTGTCAAAGAAAAGGGATTTTCTTATTGCTTCGAATGTTCAAAACACCCATGTAAACAAATCAAATCACTTGAAAAAAGTTATAACTCTGGTTACAATGCAAGTCTTGTGAAAAACAGCAGTACAGCAAAAGAAATAGGACTTGTGGAGTTTATGAAGTTACAGCAGAAAGAGTATACCTGTTCTGTTTGTGGCGGTATAATCTCGATTCATGACGCTGAATGTAGCGAGTGCCAGACTAAAACCAATAAATAAATTTGGTTTTAAATGAACGGACGGCAATGCAGACCACGGCGGTATATTCCTATGGGCAGATATTTTTCCGAAGCTGATAGAGCTGTGGGGATTGAATGTGCAGACGGATGTGGAGGCTAAAAAAAACTTCGCCCAACAGAGCGTGAAATGACAACGCCGCTGTTCCTTCTGCGGTGTGTGCAGTTGGGGCTTTCTATGCAGGACTTGGACCTGCTTTCCATTGGGCTGATTAATGACATGTATGCGGCATTGGCAACTCAAGAGGATATGGATAAATTCTGATTTGCGTTGATAGAGCTGCCGTTTCCTGCTATACTGGTAGCAGAAAACGGCTTTTTAAAGTCAGTGGAAAACAGGAGACGATGTATTAATGATAGAAATTTTATTTGGGGATAGTGAAGCTGGCTCAATGAAGGTTGCCAAAAGTAGTAATACAACAATTATTGGAAGAATAAATGGTCCAACTTCATATATAGAAAATCCACCTCAATTAGATGAAAAGAAAATAGAGTGGATTACAGGCAATTCTGATGAAGTGATTTGCCTTGCTTTTATGTTGGATATTGGCGATATTAAAGAATCAATTGATAGTCAGTATAGGCAGGATTTGATTTTATCTATGTATACTCAAAATGGGTGGGATAATAGCCCAGAGCTATTGAAAGAACTTAGAATGGCTGGGAAAATGTATATTAATGAATTAAATAGACTTGTAGTGTTTTTAAAGAACGGCGAACCAATACGAATATGGTATAGTAATAGTCCGTATTCTTTATGCGGACTTTATTATCTGTGTAATATACTAAGGAATTATTCAAATGATATAGTTGTTGTTAAGCTACCTGAATACGTGCAAACAGCAAAAAGCACGATTACAAAATATAGTAATTGGGGTGAAGTATCAGCAGAAGAATTCAGTCAATTTCTTGTCTATGAGAAAAAAATGACTATGTCCGAAATAAGAATGTTCAGTAATCAATGGGCAGAATTAGTAGAAGATAATAGTCCTCTTAGAGCAGTAATTAATGGAAATTTAATAGGTGTACCAGAAGATTTTTATGATTTTTTGATTAGAAGACGTCTTTCATCCAATCCTGTCAAGGAAGCAAGAGTTATTGGTGATATATTGGGTTATTATCCATTAGGCATAGGTGATTGTTGGTATGCTTTAAGGATTGAATTTATGATAAAAGCTGGAAGTGTCAGAGTGGTTGAAGATTCTGAAAGAAAATATGCACGAACAATTTGTCAGGCTTAATATAAATTCCAAGTTGCAAAGGAGATTGGTACCATATATGTATAGTGATGATTGGTTAAAGCTGGGATTTCAGCATGGTGAACGGATTAAAGTTTCAACTGTGGTGAATTATGTAATCTGGACAGACAGCAAAGACTGTGTTGTAGGGGTTACAGTTCATTTTGAAGAAGCAGACGATTATCATTATGATTTGCCTATTGAAGAATGGATGAAATTTCTCACAAAAGTTTTGAAGAACTCTAATGCAGAGAAGACTCCAAATTTATTCAAAGATTTTTTATATGAAAATAAAGAAATGTTTGCGTTTGAGGACATATTAGACACTTATCAGATTAAGTATGATAAGATAGCATTTTTTGATTTAAATTACTTTGATTAGAAATTGAATATTATAAACACAATACATAGGCATCTGTCAAAATGAGGAAAATGAATATAAATGTCTCTTGAGATTTCATATTTTAGTGATGGAGACAAGATGAGAAATAAAGAAGTAGCTGAAAACATATTGGAACTGTCTGCAAATGAGTGGGCTGAGTTTCATTTTGAAAATGCTTCTTGTTGGGATATACAGGATCAAATTATTGAACTTCAAGATATTGAGAAATATCAGAAGGTATAGATTTTAACAATAAGGCTGGTAGATTATTTGCTGCCAATTTATTATTAATAAAAACATATAAGAGAAGTTGATTTACCCCACCGATGGTTGATTAAGATACTTCCCCCATGTAGTATAAAACTTCCGTTTATGGGAATGTTGAAACCGTCGTGTTGCTGGAGAAGAAAGGCAAGAAAAATCAAGCGTAGAGGAGATTTTAAAGTGAAGATGTAGGTGTGTTAGATTATAAATGATGTGGGATGAATTCCTTGCTTTCCTAGATAGGGGGGTAAGGAATTATGCATGTTTTGGCGGAAGTAGATACATTTTGGTAAAGGTTATTTTCTGGCAAAAGATAGAAGACCACAATATGTTGAAAGAGTGTAACTTATTCGTTTGAAAAAAAGCTTATTCATAATAAAGTTAATATATAAAATTTATGAATAAATGTCATTGATGTATGATTCATAAAGATTATCAGTGAAATAAAAAATTAACAATATAAAAAAATTGTAACGAAATATTATTTTTACTGACTTACTGTATAAGGAGGTGAAAAAGTGGAAGATATCGAAATATATTATAAAAGACATGGCAGACAGGTATATTATTTTTTAATGAGCATGGTTCATAATCAGAATTTAGCCGAAGAATTGACACAAGAAACCTTTTATCAAGCAATGAAATCAATAAAAAATTATCGTGGAGAATGCAAACCATCTGTTTGGCTTTGTCAAATTGCAAAACATGTTTGGTATCATTATTTAGAAAAGAATAAAAAAGAAAACTCTATGAATATAGATGAAATCGAATCTGAAATCCTTCGATATGGTAGTGCTGAAGATGAAATTATAAAACGACAGGAAAAAGTATATCTATATAAGAAAATACAACTTTTAAATGAAACAATGCGAGATGTCATTTATCTCAGGCTTGCTAGTGACTTATCTTTCATGGAAATAGGCGAAATTATGGGAAAATCTGAAACTTGGGCTAGAGTGACATATTATAGAGCTAAAAATAAATTAATGGGAGGAGAGAATAAATGAAATTAAGTTGTTATATTGTAAAAGATTTGTTACCTAATTATTTAGAAGGATTAACAAGTGTTGAGTCAAATAATGAAATAGAAGAACACTTAAAATCTTGTGAAAAATGCCATAAAGAATATCAAAAACAAAGTGATTCTGTAATCTTTAATGAAAGTCAGATGCAAAAGAATATCAAAGAAGTTGATTATCTAAAAAAATGTAAAAAGAAATACAAGATAAAAAACGTTATTTTTTTTCTTTCAGGAATTATATGTACAAGTTTAATAATTGCTGGTTTAATTTTTGCTTATTCACAACAATATAATTTAAGTGGAGTAAGCAGATATCCTAGCTTTACCATAGATAAAACAATAGGTACAGAATATATATGTAAATCAGATGAATATATGGTATACACATATAATCTCAAGGACCTTTCTTTTATTAAGTTTAATAGTGAACATATTAAATTGAAAGAGGCTTTGTCAAAAAATAAAATTAGTATTGATGATATGATAAAAAAATTAAAAAGTAAAAAGGATAAACAATTGTTCGTTTATGAATTTGAGAACTATCAAATTATATTAAAGAATAATATATGTTTAATAACTCCATTAAATATAGATGTAAATCAAGTGTTAGCGACTATAGATGATAGGGATAATTAATATTGATAGGAACTGGTATTCCATTTAAAGAGTTAAACAAAGTTTAACGGCATAAAAATTTGAAGTATTTTTTGCCACCAAGAACTCATCAGGTATTCATGACATCATTTTTATCTCCTTAAGGCATGTTGAAATGCTGGAGCGGAAAGCCCCGTAAATCAAATTGAAAAATGGAGTTGTGTTTTTGTAAAAATCTGTTTAGTGTGACCGAATCTCAGATGGGGATGGAGTAATGCCAAAATGTTAAAATAGGGCTTTTGCCAAAAAGTATTGAGTTTCGCCGGATTATGTAAATGAATCGGCGAAAATTGATACAAATGGTAAAAGTCCTATAACGATGAAGGTTGTTAAGTTGGATAAACAGGTAGAACACCTATTACATGATAAAGCTTTTGACAAAGGATTTATAACAATAACCCCAGATTATAAGCTACTGTACTATACAGTAATGTTTTAAAGCTTTTTTCATATAATAATAATAACTATAGGCATTGGGTATATTTATGATCATTTATGTAGTGCGAGTTGGTGATACAATTACATCAATTGCAAATGAATTTGGAGTATCAGAAACAAGGTTAATACTCGAAAACGGTATATCAAATCCAACTGATTTGGTAATAGGGCAAACCATCGTAATTACCTATCCGCAAGAGACATATATAGTAAAAGAAGGAGATAACTTATCTAATATTGCATTGGATCTTGAAATATCAATCATGCAATTATATCGAAATAATCCATACCTTTGGGAAAGAGAATATATTTTTCCTGGTGAAGAACTTATAATTAGTTATGATACAAAAGAAACTATTACAACAAATGCCTATGCATTTCCATTTATTAATAAGAATATTTTAAGAAAGTCATTACCTTACTTAACCTATCTTTCAATATTAAATTATAAAACATTAAGAAAAGGAGAAATTGAATCATTCTATGATGATTCTGATTTGATTGAGACTGTAAAACAATTTGGTGTGGCGCCCTTAATGCTTGTTACAAGTGTAACATTTCGAGGTGAACGGAATGCTGAAATGATTTATGAAATACTTTTAAACCCGGATTATCAGGATAAGCATGCGGAAAGTATGCTTAAAATTTTGAAGGAAAAAGGGTATTACGGGGTAAATATTACGTTTACATTTTTAAATGAGACTAACCAAGAACTTTATTTAAATTACCTGGAACGAATAACTTCTCGCCTTAACAAAGAAGGATATCCTGTATTTATTACGATAGATCCCAATTTTTTGATAGAGGAAAATCAGTTACTATTTGAGAAAGTAAATTATTCAAAATACAATGAATTAATTGATGAAACATATCTAATGAGATTTTACTGGGGGACTCAATATGGACCTCCTATGCCGATCAGTTCAATAGAAAATATTTCATTATATGTAAATTATACAAAACAAATGATGGATCCTAATAAAATTAATGTTGGATTTCCGCTATTGGGATATGACTGGGCACTTCCGTATATTCAAGGCTTATCTGAAGCAAATGCGATCACATTAGATGCTGTAATTGATTTGGCAAGGTTAATGAAATCGACGATTCTTTTTGATGATGTTTCAAAAACACCATATTATGAATATGCAATTGAAGCAAGTGGAAGAACAATTCAACATATAGTATGGTTTGTTGATGCCAGAACTATTTATGCAATTGTCAATTTAGTTTTAGAAAATGGGTTAAGAGGTACGGGATTGTGGAATATTATGAGTTATTATCCCCAGCTTTGGCTTATTATTAATTCAAACTGTAAAATAAAAAAAATATTGGATTAAGTGAGAAAAATAGAGTTATGTTTCTTTTTAGAAGTGATGTTTATTTATTAAATTTATATTGTTTGAATATACATCTAATCTATTGATATAATTACACTAACGTGTAAAAAATCAACACAATGAAATTGGTGGGTCTTTGGTATAAAATAAAAGGTAATAATAATTATTTTTTTATCGCTCGAATCTCTCGACTGTTAATATCATACCTGCATATACTGTTTCAGTTAGAACTTTTATATCTTTTCCATTCCAACAAACTATTCAAAAATGAGCTAAGAAATAAGGTAAAACATATCAGTGTTTCGGGTTGAGCAAAAATATAGGTAATTAGCTTTCGGGATATAATCAGTAAATATACTACCACTACTAGGGTTGCCAGCCCATCTACAGCTACTTTATGAATCGAGTAAATTTCCATCCTAATATGCTGGCGAAAAAAAAGTAAAAATCCCAAACTACAAGGAAAGAACAGTTTCATTACCATAATTGGGTATATATAAGTATAATATTGTCGATTAAGTTGAGTATAATATTTTATTAATTCCATACCACCAATCAATATAATCAGGCATGCTAATGTAAACAAAAAGAAGAGAAGTGTATTTTTTTTCATGTTTGTCCTCCTAAGGTGGGATAAACTTTACCTCACAACAATTAAATTCTTTATAATATAGGATTCTCAAGAAACCGTTAACAACTTTAATTTATTAATATAATAACACTAACGTGTAAAAAAACAAGAGAAGTTCCCAAATTATACCCAAATTAACATTTGCATATCAAGATACGTTAAAAACAGGTCAATTGCATTCCGAATTCCCCGTTTTGTAATCGAGTTTCACATTTTGAAATGACCTTCAATTTTTTATTCGATTTTTGAAATAGAAATTAGTATCTGTCAATAGGAACGTTGAGACAAATTTTGAATGAGATGGGGATTACAAATCTCCAGAATCCCATACCTTGGAAAGCACTGCCCCCGCCCCAATCGAAGAAGATTTGGACTTGACTTTGGATTATACATACCTTTCTCATTGCGGACTAATTTTAGGCAAGCCTGGTATTCCTGAGACAGAAAGGGATGCCATTTGGCAAGTATGCTGCAATGGCATCTCAGGCGGACATGGAAAAGTTCTGATTTGCGTTGATAGAGCAGCTGTTTCCTGCTATACTGGAAGCAGAAAGCTATACGGTTGGAGAACTGGAGGAGGGTTCTGAATTTTATTTTTGGGAATAAAAATGAGGAATCCAATGTTTTTAATTGGAAGACAGGAATTAGTTCTTGAGAGTATTTATAGAATGGTAGGATAACAATTATGGTATACCTTGTTCGTCATGGTCAAACTGATTGGAATTTATTAAAAAAGTTCAACGGTTGTACAGATATAGAGTTAAATCAAACAGGAATAGAGCAGGCAAAATCGCAAGCCCATAATATGAAAAGTATAAGTTTTGATGTGTGTTATTGCAGTCCTCAAAAAAGAGCACGACAAACCTGCGAAATTATCTTCAAAGGTACAAGCGTATTTGATGAAAGACTTTGCGAGATAAACTGTGGAGAGTTTGAGGGCACAGAGGAAACAGCGGAATCGATGAAATTGTTTTGGCAAGCAGTTACAAGCGGTGATATGGGTACAGAAAACTTCAAAGATTTTATAAAAAGGAATTGTGATTTTTGTAATATGATTATGGAAGAATATAAGGGTAAAAATATTTTAATCGTAACTCACGCTGCAAATGCACGGGTAATAAACTATTATTTCACTGGCAAGTCTGAGAACTATGATTTCAGTAAAGCAGTTGCCCAAAATGGCGAGATACTTACATTTAATAATTGAAAAACTTCGATTTGTTTTTCTATGCATTTTGAGCCCTTTTTGGCTCTTTTTTTTCTGGCTAAACGTAGGGAAGAGTAAATCTGCTTGAATTTGATTAATTAGTAAAGTAATACTTACGTATAAAATTTTAGTGAATTTAGTAATATAATAGTTTTTTGTAACAAAACTTCACTTTATCGGATATATGGATGAAAATAAAAAAGACTGGAGGAAGCTACCTTGGATGATATTGAGAGGGCCTACAATCAGCATGCAAAGGAGGTATATAAATACTTGCTTAGTCTAACACATAATGAAGATTTGGCAGAAGACCTTACACAAGAAACATTTTTTCGTGCTATGCGGACCATAGGCAATTACGATGGGAGTTGTAAGCTGGTAGTATGGCTTTGTCAAATAGCTAAGCATATTTGGTATCAATGGCTGGCTAAGCACTCTCGGTGGAAGCAGGTTGAACTTACCGACGAAATGCCAGGTTATGAATCACCGGAAAGATCCACATTGCTTCGAATGGAAAAAACTACCTTATATAAGGCGATTCACTCATTGCCGGAGCCAATGCGCGAGTTGGTACATATGCGTTTGACTGGCGAATTTTCATTTTCTGAGATTGGTGAGATCTTAGGCAAGAATGAAAACTGGGCGCGTACCACGTACTATCGATCTAAACAAAAAATAATTAAGGAAATGGAGAGACTTAAATGAAATGTTCCATTGTTAAAGATCTGTTATCTAATTACATTGACGGCTTAACAAGTGAAGAAACAAGTACAGAAATAAGTAATCATCTTGATAATTGTGACAATTGCCGGACCCTTTATGAAGAAATGTCGGTAGTTATTTCCCATGAAATACCGCGAGAAGATAAAAATATCGATTTTCTTAAACGGTTAAGAGCAAAAATGATACATAAGAATATTATGGTTGCCCTTTTGACCTGTACCATCGTATTATGCGGATTAATTATTTTTGCAAAGAATTATGAATTACCTCTCCCTTTTGACGCGAACCGCATGTCGGTGGAATTATGTCCTTCTGTGGTTGCAACCAATAAAAAAGGTAGAATTGTATGGAAAAAATTGGATTCTTTAAATGCTGGAGATGCCAAGCAAAAGGATTCCGGTGATATAATTAATGTGGTTGAGAGAGTTTATAGAGGGATTTCTCAAATTTCTGAAAGTTCAACAGGCAGGGAGGTCAATCGAAATGGAGAGAATGTAAGGGTTGTTTACTACTGCTACTCTAAAACGTTATGGACCAGCCTGTTCTTTGATTCTGACCTTGCAGCTTACAGTGAAAGCGGTAGTAGTACAGGATCAGACATATATGGCGATCGATACGAAACTGTGGACTACAAGCCGCAGATGATAGAGATTTATTATTTACCGGTCAGAAATTTGAATAGACTTGAAAAGCTTTCGGATGGAGAATATGACATGCAGAAAGAAAAGGGCACGTTGGTATGGAAAGGAGTTAGTTAATTAGCTCCTACATTTCACCAAAATGCGATTAAATTTAGTTCTTTGATTTTTTTGTGGACTTTTTAATTTAATAAAGCAGGTAAATATTATTTTCTATAAAAATATTATGGTATAATATTAACGATAAGAGGGGGTAATAGAAATATGATAGAAGATGAGATAAGCAGTATGTCAAAAATAATATGCAAAGCAAACTATACCATTAGAAATGAACAGGTAGAGGATCAGTGGGAAGTTGAGAATATAACTAGAAAGGCCTTTTGGAATTTAAATGTTCCGGGTTGCAGTGAACATTATTTGGTACATGTTATGAGAAATCATCCGGATTTCATACCGGAGCTGGACTTTATCCTTGAAAAAGACAATCGCATTATCGGAAATATCATGTACACCAAGGCAAAACTCGTAAATGAGGAGAACCGTGAAATGCAGATACTGACATTTGGACCCTTGAGTGTACTTCCTGAGTTTCAAAGAAAGGGATATGGAAAAGCCCTGCTTGAGCATTCATTTGCAAAGGCAAAAGAAATGTCGTACGATGTCATTGTGATTTATGGAAATCCTGATAATTATGTTTCTCGTGGGTTTAAAAGCTGTAAAAAATTTGATATTTGCATAAAAGAAGACTTTTATCCGGCGGCCATGCTGGTGAAAGAGTTAACGCAGGGGTGTCTGGAAAAAAGAAAGTGGCGCTATATCGAAAGCGAAGTCTATCAGACAGATGAAAAAGCGATGGGGCAGTTTGATTTGAATTTTGAAAAAATGGAAAAGAAATTCCAACCAAGTCAGGAAGAGTTTTATATACATAGCCATTCAAAAATTATATGAAATCTAGCTTAAAAAATCAAGAGCGGTAACTTAAGAATTAAATATTCGTAAAAAAACTTTCGGAGTTTGCTTTATAGTATGGGCAGAAATAAGATTAGAAAGAACGAGGTAAGTAAAAATTGAAAATGATGAGCGGAATGTTCAGATAGATGGAATGGCGACAACTGTTGCTTATAAGTTTGCTAAATTAACGATTGTCTTGAGTATTTTATATAATTGGTTTTCTTATAAAGACCTTCAGGGTGTTATTATTTTTGCAGTATTATATTTAATTAGTGATGTAATTTATGCTATACAGAAGAGAAAATTGAAAAATATGTAAACGGTTTATATGCTTGACATACAATTAAAAAGGGTGCATACTTATTACAGAACGAGTTAGCAATAACTAACCAACGTTGAGGAATTTAAAAAACGGTGTAAAAGATAAAGGAGGCTATGTATAACATGAAAACAGAACAATTAGAACGTATGAAGCATGGTACAGGATTCATTGCAGCATTGGATCAGAGCGGAGGAAGCACACCGAAGGCTTTGAGAGACTATGGAATTGAGCTGTCAGAATACCATACAGAGGATGAAATGTATGATCTGATTCAGCAGATGAGAAGCCGGATTATCGCAAGCAAGGCGTTTTCGTCCAATCATATATTAGGAGCAATCCTGTTTGAAAAAACAATGGAACGTAAAATTGACAACCTGTATACTGCGGATTATCTATGGGAGAAAAAAGGGATTGTTCCTTTTTTGAAAATTGACAATGGACTGGATGAAGAAAAAGACGGGGTTCAGATGATGAAGCCGATTCCTAAGCTGGAAGAGCTTTTGAACAGAGCGACCGCTAAAAATATTTTTGGAACAAAAATGCGTTCCGTTATTCATGAAGCAAATGGTGATGGTATTCATGCGATTGTAGAACAGCAGTTTGAATTAGGCCAGAAAATTGCAGATGCCGGATTTGTACCGATTTTGGAACCGGAGGTAGACATTCATAGCAGCAGCAAACAAGAAGCAGAGGAGATGTTGGTTGCGGAAATTAAAAATCATCTAAACAAGCTGGATGATTCAATGAATATTATGCTGAAGGTGTCTATCCCTTCTGTAGCTGGAACTTACAATGGACTAATGAATGATCCGAGAGTTGTGCGAATTGTGGCACTTTCCGGTGGATACAGCCGTAAAGAGGCAAATGAACTGTTGAGGCAGAACCCGAAACTGATAGCCAGCTTTTCCAGAGCACTTCTTTCTGAACTTTCTGTAAAGCAGACACAGCAGGAATTTGATGCGGTATTATTGAAAACAATTATTGAAATTTACGAAGCATCCTTATAGGGAGGGACTGAATATGAGTCATCAATTAGTATTGCTCCGTCATGGAGAAAGTATCTGGAATTTAGAAAATCTGTTTACCGGCTGGACAGATGTTGACTTATCAGAAGCCGGCAAAGAAGAAGCAAGAGAAGCTGGCCGGTTGTTTAAGGAGCAGGGATATGAATTTGACATCTGCTATACCTCTTATCTGAAACGTGCAATCCATACGCTGAATTTAGCTCTGGAGGAAATGGATGCAGAATGGCTGCCTGTAATAAAGGCCTGGCAGCTTAATGAGCGCCATTATGGGGCATTACAGGGATTAAATAAGTCACAGACGGCTGAAAAATATGGAGAGGAACAGGTGAGAATCTGGCGGCGTTCTTTTGATGTACAGCCACCGTCCCTGGAGCCGCAGGATGAAAGAAATCCGTCGCATCAGAACGCATATCATAATGTGGCGGAAAACCAGTTGCCGTTAGCGGAAAGTCTGAAAGACACCATCGCGCGGGTTATTCCATACTTTGAGAAGCAGATCAGACCACAGCTTATGGAAGGAAAAAGAGTACTGATTACAGCCCATGGAAATTCCCTGAGGGCCCTGATTATGTATCTGGAGCATCTTTCCCAACAGGAAATCATAGAGCTTAATCTGGCAACGGGCATCCCCTTGGTATATAGACTGGATGATACACTCACGGTCATTAAAAAACAGTTTTTAGGAAATCCCGATGAGATAGCTGCAAAAATGAAGATGGTAGCAAATCAGGGGAAAACAAAATCAATAAAAAGCGCTGTATAAGATACATAGATAAAAAACATGGCATAAGCTAAGCCACCAAAAATCATTCTTTGATCCTGGTGGCTTATGCTATGTGTCATCATAGATATTAATGCCGTATTTGATGTAAATTAATATTAGTATCACTTCAAGCTTATATCTTGATGAAAGATAACTGAATCTAAAAAAGGTTTTAAACTTTCAACAATCTTATGAGTCATACTTTGTCCATTATTGTCAAAAATATATTTTATTGTGGTTGTGACTAAAGATGCATAGATACATGCATGGTAATCAGCAAGTTCTGTATTGGATACATTGTGCTCAGCTATATAAGCTTTGTATTTGTTTTTCAACAGCATCTGCATATCATCGTAAACATGTATAGAATATGTATTAATTTTCCATAGAGCGCATATCATATCTTTTTGATTCAGAAGTTTATCATAGACGGCTTTTATATATTGTGATAAATCATCGCTATTTTTGCCTGCGAATCTTTCATCCAGGAAAAGGGAATAGTCAGTAAGAATTTCTTCAGATATAGTTTTAGCAAGATCAAATTTGTCTGCATAATATTTATAAAAAGTTGAACGATTTATTAATGCTTTTTCTAATATGTTTTGGATTGTTATTTGTTCAAAATCCTTTTCATTAAGTAATTGTATAAATGTATTTTTTATATTGTTTTGTGTTTTAATTACGCGTAGATCTAATTTGTAATCCATAGGTACACCTTCTTCTAATTGTATTTTACTAAATTTAGAAGAGAAAAGCAACAGAATCCAGCATTCGTGTATTTGCTTCGCATACAATAATGTGATTGAAAATCGCATTTAGTTTTGATTTTTCGTTGATGAGCGTATAATCAGATTAGGAAGAGTCACAAATGACTGGACTTGAAGTGACGGATTTTTAATCTTTTGCAATAATATAGAAGCCGCCTGTCTTCCCATTTCATGTACATCAATGTCAACAACAGTAAGAGGAGGATCAATGAGCTGAGATAAGGGATAATCGTCAAAAGTAATGAGTCCAATATCTTCTGGTATTGATAATAGATGTTTTTCAATTGCACGGACTGCTCCCATTGCAATCTGATTGTTTTCACAGATAACTGCATCGGGGAGAGTTGGCTGGCATAGCAGCTCTTCCATCATTAAATATCCGCTTTCTTTTGTATACGTACCGTATTTTATAAAATCATCTTGTATGGCCAGACCGTTAATATTCATATATGATACAAAACCCTGAAGACGGTGTCTTGAAATCTCATCACTTTTTGGACCTCCTATAAATGCGATTTGAGAATAGCCGCACTTCTCCAGATACTCCATTGCCATTTGTCCGGATACACGATTGTTGGTGTCAATCCAGGAAGAAGGACTGGCAAATGGGGGTCTGCCGATTATAATGTGTGGAAAATCATTTTTTACTAAAAAATCAATCAATGATCTTGAGGTTGCAGAGCCATGTACCAACATGCCATCAGCAGTGTTACAGCCAACCGTTTTTATTGCCAAATCATAAGCATCCTGTTTATCAGAAACTCCCATGAAAGACAAATTATAGTTTTTATTCCGAATTACATTTTGTGCGCCGCACAGTATTTCAAACATATGTGGATTATGAAAGGCTGTGTATAGTTGCGTAACGGCAAGAAATATAATGTTACCAGTACGTTTACATTTAAAATTACTGGCCTGCGCATTTGGATGATAATTGAGACGTTTCATCACTTCCATAACCCGCCTGGTAGTACTTTCCGAAATATAAGGCTTGTTGTTTAATATTTTAGAAACAGTAGCCGTTGAAACGCCGGCCTCTCTGGCAACATCTTTTATCGTTACAGCCATAGGACTCCCCTTTCTCTAACTCGTATTTAAATAGTATAACGTTTACCTAGAAAAATCAAGCAATATGTATGAAAAAACTTTGTTTATCGAAACATAATTGTTATAATTTACATATAAATACCGGTGTTTTATGAAAATAGTTAACAACGTATCATTGAAGAAGGAAGGGGAAATGGTAGTGAAAAAGATATTAAAACGTATTACATGCTTTGTACTTTGTTTCATTATGATAATGCCGCTATTACCTCCAACAAAGGTAAATGCAGCAGAAAGTCTTCGGGGAGAGTCTGTTTATCAGATTATGGTTGACCGTTTTTATGATGGGGATAAGACGAATAATGCATCAGGTGAAGCTTTTCGCTTTGCAGAAAACTCAGAAGAAGATTTTCGTTATATGCATGGCGGTGACTGGCAGGGTATCATAGATAAAATTTCTTATATTAAGGATATGGGATATACCGCTATCTGGATTTCACCGGTTTCCGATCCACAGCTTTGGGGAATACCGGATGCCAATGGCAGACAGTGGCCTTCTGCCTATCATGGGTATAATGTATTTGATCCCAATCGAGCTAACCGCTATTTTGGCTCAAAAGATCCTCAGGCCAGCAAGGATAAGCTGAAGGAACTGGTAGAGGTTTGCCATGATAATGGAATTAAGGTTATTTTTGATGTTGTTCCCAATCACGTAGGAGATTACCTTCAGGGAATCGGAAGCAATGCTCATTATACCAATGGCACAGGATTAAAAGAGGGCACTCAGCTGCAGCCGGCGGCGCCGTTTAATAATGTCTCATGGTATCACAATAAAGGAGATATCAACTTTGACATAGAGCATCCCCATACATCAACAAGCACACAGATGCTAGAAGATCATGACCTGGGTGGTTTGGATGATATAGACTTTGATAATCAGGATGCAAAACGTGCAATGTTTGACTCGATAAAAAACTGGTTTACCTATACGGGGGCAGACGCTGCCAGAGTGGATGCGGCAAAATGTATGAAACCTTCTGATATTCATGATTTACAGGAATATTTAGGTGTTGCAACCTTTGGGGAAAACTTTGATATGGATGTGGACTTTATAAAGGACTGGGTTGGAGATAATGCTGAGACAGGTATGCTTGATTTTCTGCTGTTCCAGGCAATCGTAAATGATTTTGCATATGGAAAGAATTTTAACAACACATCGGAAATATCACTTCAATCCATTTTAGCTCAGGATCATCTTTATGGCACTCATCTGAATGATATGGTCACATTTATTGACAATCACGATCGTAATCGTTTTCTGACTGAAGCGGGGGGAGATGTAGATAAACTCCATAATGCATTAACTTTTATATTTACAGCAAGAGGGACTCCGGTAGTCTTTCAGGGGACGGAGCAGAACAGAGGAAATGCCAATGGTCAGGGAATCAACGGGATTGCAGATACCTGGAATCGCTGGTCTATGGTAACTAAGGATAGTAACGGCAATATTTTAAAAGACTATTTTAATACATCAACGAATACATATAAGCTTATCCGGACTTTAAACGATCTTCGTGGAAAATATGAAGCCTTGAGCTATGGTACACAGCGTGAAATGTGGACGTCAATGCATACCTATGCTTTTTCAAGAAGAATGGACAGCGGAAATAATGCAGGGCAGGAATTAATTTGTGCATTTCATAATTCCAAAGGAACAGATACCGAAACAATGTCCATACGTGCTGAAAGCACCATTAAGCCAGGAACTACGTTAGTCAATGTAATGAATCCCAATGATAAAATAACAGTATCGTCAGACAGGAAAGTCACAATAACACTTACCGGAGACACTTCTAAAATATATGTGGCAGATGAAAACGCAGGTGAGACAATTCCGGTGACCTTTCATATCCGTAATGCGTCTACGGACTGGGGGCAGAACGTTTATATCTCAGGAAACTGTGCAGAACTTGGAAATTGGGATCCAGTCAAAGCGGCAGGTCCTGCACTCTGCCCAAACTATCCTGAGTGGGATTTAACTGTTTATCTTCCGGCAGGCCAGAAAATTGAATTTAAAGCGGTTAAGAAGAATGCGGCAGGTAATGCCATATGGCAAACCGGGGAAAACCGCAGCTATACGGTACCATTAACAGGTTCCGGGAAAGTAAGCACAGACTGGTAAAGATCAGCGAAATAGTTTCATAATTTTGAATGGAGGATATGAGAAGTGAAGAAGATGGCAATGGTTTTGTTAATTGCAGTGGCTGCCGTAATTTTTACAGGATGCAGTAAGAACACGGACAGCGGTGCAGCGAAGCAGGGAGATAAGGAATCATTGAACACTATCCGTATTTGGCATGATGGAGATAAGGCAATCATACAGTTGATGGAAAATCGTTTGAATGATGCTTTAAGTGATGATGGGATCACCGTTAAGTTTGAGCAGAAGAACGGCCTGACAGATCAGATAAAACTATATGGAAGTGATGATGTAAATGGTCCTGATCTGTATATGTATGCCCATGACTCTCTTGGAATGTTCGTTGAAATGGGAGCTTTGGCACCTGTCACGGATGTAATTGACAAAACCGTTTACGCCGATATGCTTCCCATGACACTGAAAGCAGGAAATTATAAGGGATCTCAATACCTTATGCCTGTCTACTTTGAAACACTGCTTTTCATTTATAATAAGGATTTGTGGGAGGGAGAAGTGCCTTCTGCCACAGAAGAACTTTATTCCTATATGAAAAGCCATACAGACACCGCTGCCGGAACTTATGCTTTAGTGAACCAGCATTCAACCGCATATAATGTAGCTCCCTTTATTAATGGATTTGGAGGATATATTATAGATGAGCAGGCCAGGGCAGGATTGAGCGGCGAAAAGACAAAAGAGGCAATTGAATATAATAAAAAGTTTGCGCAGCTGGAAGCAGACGGGGATTATAATACGGTAAATGCCCTTTTTAAAGACAAAAAAGCAGCGGCAATTATTGGAGGACCATGGCTGATATCAGGAGTGAAAGAAGCTAAGATCAATTATGGAATAAAATCTCTATGTGATTTCACCCTTCCAAACGGTAATACACTGGTGCCATATTCAGGCGTGCAGGGAATTGGTGTTATGAAACATGCAGCTGAGTCCAAAAAAGAGGCAGTGGAAAAGGTACTGAAAGAAATAGCAGATCCCCAGCTTGGAATTGAACTGGCAGAAAATTCAGGATGCGCGCCGGCAAATCTAAAATCTTATAATGAGGCATCTGTTGCAAATGATGAAATGATAGCTGCCATGAGGCGGACTGCTGATATTGCCCAGCCAATGCCAAATATTCCCCAAATGAGCGTTATGTGGGGACCAGCAGAATCACTTCTTGCAGCGGTCAATAAATCAGGAAAAGATATAAACATTGCTGCTGATGAATATCAGAAAAAGGCAGAGACTGCAATCGCAGATATGCAATAAGGCTGTCTGCTTTATTATTTCCTCGTATGACCGGCTAACTATTTTAAGCAGCTGGCCGGTCATACAAAAAGCCATAGGATGCGTTTTACAGATAGGGAGCAGGCAATTGATATGAACAAGAAAAACAAGATTATTCCATGGGAATATAGTCTTCCCTCAATTTTATTAATCGGGTTAATTGTGGTTTTTCCCATTATTTATACCATATATATTTCATTTACGAATATGAATCTGTATCACTGGACGGACTACGAATTTATAGCATTTGATAATTACAGACGTGCATTAACGAAACTGGATTCAGGTTTTTTGTCTGCATTGCTGACTACAATCATCTGGACCGTTTTAAATATGGTAATTCAGATTTTGCTTGCGTTTTTTATTGCGTTGGCACTAAATGCAGACGGACTAAAACTGGCAAGGCTGTACAAGACATTACTGATGTTTCCCTGGGCTATGCCCGCTTACATATCAATTTTATTATGGAAAGTAGGCATTTATAATCCCCAGTACGGCTTGCTAAATAAAATACGTTCAGCATTCGGGTTATCTAACATGGATTTTTTATCTGAAAATATTCCCGCTTTTATTTCCTGTATGGTATTAAATTTGTGGATGGCACTGCCATTTCTTATCATGATGATGGATGGGGCATTGCAGAGTGTAGATATCAGCTGTTATGAAAGCGCAAAATTAGATGGAGGCGGATGGTGGGCACAAAATTTATATATCACAATTCCATCTATTAAGCCTGTTTTAGCACCTTCCATCATTATGACAACATTTACCACCTTTAAGCAGTTTGATATTATCTATTTATTGACGATGCAAAAAGGTTCTCTTACAGGAGCTACTCTTCAAACCGTTATTACATATGCACACCAAAATGCGTTTGTATCCAATAATTATGGGCTTTCTTCTGCTGTTTCCATTGTGATATTTGGATTCATTGTTTTATTTTCTTTATTTGTCAATCGAGGTATTGGGGAGGAAAGAGCATGAAGAAAAAAACAGCAAAACGCATCGTCCGTTTAAGCATCTTAAATATATTTTTTATACTGCTGTGTTTCACAACCATGATTCCTATTTTATATGCATTTTCGCTTTCCATAAGTAGTGAAAGCTCTGCATTTGGGAGCGGATTATTATTTCCGAAGAACCCCACTCTGAAAAATTACGCAGCCATCCTGATGGAAGAGCCATTTCTTATATGGTTTAAGAATTCGCTGGTTCTAAGTCTGGGAACAATGGTACTTGCGATGGGTACTTCCGTGACAGCGTCATATGCATTTTCCCGTTTTCGGTTTCGGGGAAGAAATGAAATGCTGAAGCTATTGTTAATTCTAAATGCCTTTCCTCAGATTTTATCCATGTTTGCCATCTTTCGATTATTCAAAAATATGAACCTTCTAAATAATTACATCGGATTAATTCTGATTTATGCAGGAAGCATGTGTATATTCAGCATTTGGAATATGAAAGGTTATTTTGATACCATTCCAATCGAAATTGAAGAATCTGCAAGAATTGATGGCGGAAGTTCGGGACAGATTATATGGAAAATTATTTTACCGCTTGCCAGACCGTCTATTATCGTAACTGCGGTCATGGTATTGATCTTTGTATGGAATGAGTATCTATTTGCAACTACATTTTTAATGAAAGAGGAAAACTATAATCTTGCAGGTGGGCTTTATCAGCTTCAGGCCAATGATTACAGCAGAAGCTGGTCCTTGTTTTCAGCAGCCGCAATTTTAGTATCAATACCTATTTTGATCCTGTTTTTTGCCATACAAAAATATATGGTATCAGGACTGGTAACAGGAGGAGTGAAAGGATAATGAAAAACAATATGAAAATAAATCGTGAGGCAGTCCTGCATATTCCATTATCAAATTATGCATTTGCTGATACTGAAAATAGATTGACAATAAGAATTCGCACACAAATAGATAATGTTACTGCTTGTACCTTATACTATGGTGACCGGGCTTGTCCTGCCACACCAGTTGTCTTTAAAGAAATTGTGATGGAAATAAAAGCAAAGGATGAATTTTTTGACTATTTTGAAGCAACATTTGAAACCCCGTTTCCCCGTGTCTGTTATTATTTTAAACTGCAAAATGAAGGAGAATGGACATATTATTACTCAGAGCGCTTTACAAAGGAGCTTGCTGATATTTATTTTGAAGGGGAGATTATGGAAGGAAGAAGCGAGTATTACCAATACCCCTACATATTAAAAAATGAGATACCAGATGTTCCGGCGTGGTTTAAAAAAGCAGTAGTGTATAATATATTTCCTGATAGCTTTGCCTGCGGGAGATATATTTCACCACAACAGCCAAAGGAAGTAGTTTTAGATAATGGAAAGGTATGCAAATCAAGATTAGGTGGAACGCTGAAAGGGATCTTTGAAAATCTGGATTATATCCAGGCACTTGGCTTTAACTGTATTTACCTGAATCCCATATTTGCAGCAGGA
>JAEWPQ010000182.1 GCA_023460575.1 Bacillota bacterium | reverse complement strand
ACCGTAACCAATTATGTTATGAATAAAAAATAAAAATCGCCAACAGGTATTGACAAAATAGTTAATAGTATATATAGTTAACTGTGTTAGTTAAAATAATCAATACAAGAAGGTGAAAAAATGGATTATACAAACCTGGCCCGTGAATATATGCAGGTGATGCATCATATGCGCAATAAAAATGGGCAGAAGAAGATTCATGACTCCATGCACGGCGAGAATTTTATGCTCTCTTATATCTCCAGGCGTCAGGGCGGTATTATCCCAAGTGAAATCAGCAATGAAATGGGAATTACCTCTGCCAGGATAGCTGCTGCACTTAATAGTCTGGAAGCAAAAGGCCTGATTACCCGAAGGATTGATACGGAGGACCGCAGGAGGATTCTTGTTGACTTAACAGAGGCAGGAAGAGAACAGGCTAAAAAGCATTATGAAATGATTATGAATATTACTGTAAACATGCTTCAGTATCTGGGAGAAGAGGATGCCACGGAGCTGGTCCGGATTATGAAGAAGCTTGCTGACAGGAGTCCGGAAGAGTTTATTTAATATGCGGCCGATATAACGGCTGCATATTTTGCTGGAAATATCTAATACTATTAGTATATAACGAAGTTAGTAAAAAGGAGAGAACTACATGTTAAAATTACTGAAACGTTTGAAATTGGCAGAATGGCTGCAGGTTTTTGCCAGTCTGATATTTATTATTATTCAGGTCTGGCTTGATTTAAAGCTTCCTGACTATATGTCAGAGATTACGAAATTAACACAGATTCCGGGCAGTGTGATGGCAGATATATGGATTGCTGGTGCAAAAATGTTAATTTGTGCTTTGGGCAGCCTGGTCTCTGCGACAGCGGTTGGTTTCTTTGCAGCAAGAATTGCAGCTTCTTTTTCACAAAGAATCAGAAGTCTGTTGTTTTCTAAAGTTGATTCCTTCTCCATGGAAGAAATCAACCGGTTTTCCACAGACAGCTTAATCACACGCTCCACCAATGATATTACCCAGGTGCAGATGCTTATTACCATGGGGTTACAGATGCTTATTAAGGCTCCGATCATGGTGGTATGGGCGATTACAAAAATAGCAGGAAAAGGGTATGAGTGGACATTGGCAACGGGTGTTACGGTAGGAATCATGGTGGCAGTTATTGGTACAATTATGATATTTATTATGCCCAAATTCAAAAAAATGCAGACACTAACAGATAATTTAAACAGGGTTACAAGGGAGAATTTAACCGGTATACGGGTAGTAAGGGCATATAATGCAGAGCATTACCAGGAGGAGAAGTTTGAAAAAGCGAATCAGGATCTGACTGCCACCCAGTTATATACCAACCGCGGTATGGCAATTATGCTTCCAATGATGGCGGCGCTAATGAGTGGTCTGTCTCTGGCTATTTACTGGATCGGGGCAAATTTAATTAACGCAGCCCAGGCTATAGACCGTCTGACGATATTCTCCAACATGGTGGTATTTTCTTCATATGCGGTTCAGGTAGTCATGTCCTTTATGATGCTGGTAATGATTTTTATCCTGCTTCCACGAGCGACTGTATCAGCAAAACGTATTAATGAGGTCCTGGAAACAAAACCAACGATTATAGACGGATATAAAAAAGACGGAGAGATGGGCCTTAAAGGAACCATTGAATTTAAAAATGTCAGCTTTCAATATCCGGGAGCTGCCGACTATGTACTGGAAAATGTCAGCTTTTTGGCAGAACAAGGTGAGACAGTAGCTTTTATTGGCTCCACTGGAAGCGGAAAAAGCACACTGATCAGCCTGATTCCAAGATTTTATGATGCAACAGACGGTGAGATTCTGGTTAATGGTGTGAATGTGAAGGATTATACACAGGATGCCCTTCATAATAAGATCGGTTATGTACCGCAGAAAGCAGTAATGTTTCGTGGAACGGTAAGCAGCAATGTGGCATTTGGTGATAACGGAAAGAAAAAGCCACTGCCGGAAGAAATTAAATCTGCGGTAAGAACGGCACAAGGCAGCGAATTTGTGGAGAAAATGGAAAATCAGTATGAGGCGGAGATTGCACAGGGAGGCACCAATGTATCAGGAGGACAGAGACAGCGCCTTGCCATCGCCCGGGCGGTCTGCCGAAAACCGGAGATTTATATTTTTGATGACAGCTTTTCTGCTCTGGATTATAAAACTGACCGGGTATTAAGATCTGCTCTTAAAAAAGAATCCCAGGGAGCCACCAGTCTGATTGTCGCACAGAGAATTGGTACAATTATGGATGCGGATCAGATTATTGTACTTGATGAAGGAAAGGTAGTTGGAAAGGGAAATCACAGAGAGCTGCTTCAAACCTGCAGTGTATATAAGGAAATTGCAATGTCACAGCTTAGTCAGGAGGAATTAATATCATGAGTGAACAACAAGGAAAGAAAAATTCACATACTGGTTCAATGCCAGGAGGTCCCATGGGAAAAGGCTCTATGGGGCATGTTGTGGAGAAACCAAAAAACTTTAACACTACAATGACAAAGCTTTTGGCGTATTGCAAACAGTATTTACCTGCCATTATTTTTGCCCTGTCTGCAGCTGCAGCTGGAACCGTATTACAGATTATCGGACCGGATAAATTAAAGGATTTAACAAATGAAATCATGAAGGGGCTTCCTGCCATGGTCAATGGAGCACCTGTTTCAGGGACGATTGACATGAATGCTGTTTTAAAAATTGGCCGGATATTGGCTGTATTTTACGCTGTTTCTCTTCTTTTAAACTATATACAAAGTCTGGTTATGGCAACAATTACACAGGTGGTATCAAAAAAGATGAGGACAGATATCTCCCGGAAAATGAACCGCCTGCCTTTAAAGTATTTTGATTCTGTAAGCTTTGGAGATGTACTTAGCCGGGTGACCAATGATGTGGACGCCATCGGGCAGACGTTAAATCAGAGTGTTGGTACCCTGATTACCGCTGTTACAATGCTGTTTGGTTCTTTGATCATGATGTTTTATAACAGCTGGCTTCTGGCGTTAACTGCGGTGGGCTCCAGTGTGATTGGTTTCGGTTTCATGATGATTATCATGAATGGATCACAGAAATATTTTAAACAACAGCAGACAGAATTAGGTCATATCAATGGTCTGATTGAGGAAGTTTATACAGGCCATAATGTTGTAAAGGTTTATAATGGCAGCAGGGAGGCGAAAGATGCTTTTGAGAACAGCAACAACAGTTTATACAGCAGTGCGTGGAAATCACAGTTTCTATCAGGACTGATGATGCCTCTTATGAATTTTGTCGGAAACTTTGGCTATGTCGTTGTCTGTGCGGTTGGTGCAGCTCTTGCAATGGAAGGCAAAATCACCTTTGGAGTTATTGTGGCATTCATGATGTATATCCGTTTATTTACACAGCCATTATCTCAGATTGCCCAGGCGATGAATAATCTTCAGAGAACTGCGGCAGCAAGTGAACGTGTTTTTGAATTCCTTGATGAAGCGGAACTTGAGAATGAATCTGATAAAAAGTATGTTTTAACAGATGTAAAAGGAAATGTGGAATTTAAAAATGTCAGATTTGGTTACACACCGGATAAGCCGGTGATAAATAATTTTTCTGCAAAAATAGATGCAGGACAGAAGGTGGCAATTGTGGGACCGACGGGAGCCGGAAAGACCACCATGGTCAATCTGCTTATGAGATTTTACGAGACAGATGGAGGAGAAATTCTGATCGATGGGGTACCAGTGAACCAGGTGCCAAGAGAGAATGTCCATGCGCAGTTTAGCATGGTATTACAGGATACCTGGATTTTTGAAGGGACTATACGGGAAAATATTATTTACAGCAAACAGGGAGTGACGGACAAAGATGTGATAAATGCGTGTAAAACCGTAGGTCTGCATCATTTTATTATGACATTACCTAAGGGTTATGATACAATATTAAATGATAAGGCCAGTCTTTCAGAGGGGCAGAAGCAGCTGATCACCATAGCAAGAGCGATGATACAAAACGCTCCTCTATTGATCCTTGATGAAGCGACCAGCTCCGTGGATACCCGTACAGAACGTATGGTTCAGGCCGCCATGGATCAGCTTACGGCAGGAAGAACATCCTTTGTTATCGCTCACCGGCTTTCGACGATAAAAAATGCAGATTTAATTCTGGTTATGAAGGATGGTGATATCATTGAAAGCGGAAACCATGAGGAACTGCTTTCAAAGAACGGTTTCTATGCGCAGCTTTATAACAGTCAGTTTGAAGCAGCTTAATGAAAATATGATATTAAATACGGAGGCGGGATATGAAGTTTTGTTGGACGACTATACATGTAAAATCTTTAGAGGAGTCAATGAAGTTTTATCATGAGATCATCGGTCTGAATATTGTAAATCAATTTGAAGCTGGACCCGGTATGAAAATCGCTATGCTTGGTGAGCCGGGCAATGCGCTGATTGAATTAATTGAACAGAAAGGTATTTTCCAAGAGAGCAAAGGGTTATCAATTGGGTTTGAGGTACCATCGATTGAGGAAGCAATGGAACATTTGAGGGAGAACGGTATTGCAATTAAAAGCGGTCCCTTTTCACCAGTTCCAGCCACCACTTTCTTTTTTGTAGAAGACCCGGATGGTCTGGAAGTACAGATTGTGCAGCATGGTTAGAGATGCGAAAATGATATTGAAGTAAAGGAGAGGGTTATGAACCGAGGCGTGGTTGTAACTGGGGGAGACTGGAACTTTAAGCCTGATTAATATAGCTGTATAATGAAGGAACCATGACACAGAGATGTCATGGTTCCTTTGCTATAATCGAAGAAAATGAAAGCCGAGGATCTTATATGTCTGGTGTTTATGAGAAGTGCCCTGTACTGGAAAACGAAAATTATCTGCTGCGGTTTGTTGAACATGGGGATGCCCCCAGTCTTCTTCGTGTTTATAGTGATAAAAAAGCAGTCCTCCTTTTTAATAGTGATAACTGCCATGGTGATGTTTTTTATTATGATTCATTGAAATGTATGGAAGAGGCAATCACTTACTGGATTCAGGAATATGAAGAAAAAGGATTTGTGCGATGGTCTGTTATCAATAAAAAGAGTAATGAAGTGATTGGAACGATAGAGGTTTTTCATAGAAAATCCAGGGATTATTTTAACCGGTGCGGTTTATTAAGAATGGATTTAAGAAGTGATTATGAAACGGAAAGCTGCATTGAAAATTTATTATCCATACTGATTACACCAATCTATAATTTATTTCAATGTCAGATTATTGCGACGAAAGCAGTTTCTTTTGCAAATGAAAGAATAAAAGCATTGAAAAAAATGAAATTTAATCGGACGGATCAAAAACTGGTTGGACATGATGGAACAGAGTATGAAAATTATTGGGTTATTTTAAAATAATACAGAAATTCATTTGCATTTACTGATATTATCAGTATAATAAAGGTATCTTTCAAAAAAGGAAGATACTTTATTTAGCAAATTGAAAAGGAGCTGATCATATGAAAATAGAAATTTGGTCCGATTTTGTCTGCCCCTTCTGCTATATGGGCAAAACAAAATTTGAAATGGCACTGGATAAGTTTGAGCATAAAGATGAAGTAGAAGTCGTGTATAGAAGTTTCGAGCTGAACATGTCAGGAGAATCTGTAAAAGGAAAAGATATTAATCAGGTAATCGCAGATAAGTACTACATCAGCTATGAGGATGCAAAACGTAATAATGATATGATTGTGAAAGCCGCCGCTGAAGTCGGGCTTCATTACCGTTTTGATTTATTAAAGCTTAATAGTACAGGACTAGCCCACGAAATCATTCAGTACGCAAAATTAAAGGGAAAAGCGAACCAACTGGTGAACCATTTCTTTCAGGGGTATTTTGAAGAAGGATTGGATATTGGTGACAGGGAAGCTCTTATTAAACTTTCGGAGGAATCCGGTCTTGATATAGCTGATTTGAGTAAAAAATTGGACAGTCAGCAGTTAAAATCAGAGGTAAAAAATGATGAAGACATGGCTGCAAAATTAAATATTAATGCTGTACCATATTTTTTAATTGATAATTGGTATGCTGTCTCCGGGGCGCAGAATCCCGATACTTTTCTTCACGCATTGCAGGAAGCCTATGAGTCTGAAAAATAGAATGATAGAAAGCTGAAAATGAAACTGCCTTTTATCCCGCATTTATTCCGGTTGATAACGGCAGTTTCATTTTTTTGCCATATAAAGCCATCTCATATAAAATTTTTATTTGTGGTTCAAATAGCGGTAGACAGTAGGTTCAGAGACGAAAAGCTGTCTTGCAATTTCTGAAACCGCCCCTTTCATGGTTAGAATTCCCTGTTCATTCAGCTGATGAACAATATTAATCTTTTCCTGCCTGGACATGCGCTGGGGTGACACTCCTGCGTCTATTACAGCCTGGGATACAAGGGTGGAGAGCATCTCTTCTACAGGGGTGCTTAAATCTTCCTGTATATCCTTTCTTCCTTCTGACAAATTATAATGTTTTTTTAAATTAGACAATGCCAGGTCTAATTCATGAATGGCAGTGGTATTGCGGTTAACGCATAACAGACCGATCAGCCTGTCCGGACCAGTGGAAAAAATGTGCACTTCGTATGCCCATTCCGGTGTATAATGTTATTTGTGTTCTGTCTGCAGCCTGTGCAGGAGTCGTAGCTTTTAACTTATTTAAAGATTTAAAAGGAAAGGATATCATTGCATCCATCATTATTCTTGCTGTTTGCGTTGGATTCTCATTACTTCGGATACATACCGGTGCAGTGAAGAAGGAGTTCCTGGAGGAAAACAAAAAGGCTATTATCATTCAGGCACTTGCAGATGATGAGGAGTAATAATAAACTGTATACAAAATGTCTGCCGTTACTAAGGTTTTCCCGTTCTGACGGCGCATTAAGATGAAGGAGGATATTGCTATGAAATACGATTTTACATCAATTATGGACCGCAGAGGCAAAGATGCCATTGCTGTAGATGGTCTTGGAACCTTACCAGGTTTTGCTCCGGATCTTCCAAAGGCTGGTTTTGATACAATTCCAATGTGGGTTGCAGATATGAATTTTCCAACAGTCCCATCTATCTGTGAAGCAATTGTGGAGCGTGTACAGCACCCGGCATTCGGTTATTTCAGCCCTTCAGAGAAGTATTACAATGCTATAATCCGGTGGCAGGAGGAGCGAAACGGAGTGACAGGCCTGACAAAGGAGTGCATTGGATATGAAAATGGTGTTCTTGGCGGAGTCATCTCTGTGCTGAATGCGTTTTCAGCACCTGGCGATGCAGTATTGCTTCATTCCCCTACTTATATCGGTTTTACCATGAGTCTTGAGAACAATGGACGCAAAATCATACATAGTCCTTTAAAGCAGGCTGAGAACGGCGTATGGCGTATGGACTATGAGGATATGGATAAAAAAATAAAGGCTCATAAGATACATACCGCTATTTTCTGCAATCCTCACAATCCATGCGGACGTGTATGGGAAAAGTGGGAGATCGAAAAAGCAATGGAAGTCTATAAGAATAATGACTGTATTGTTATTTCTGATGAAATCTGGTCTGATATTATTTTAGACGGAAATAAACATATTCCGGTTCAGTCAGTTAGTGAAGATGCCCGCAAGCGTACCATAGCTCTTTATGCACCCAGCAAAACCTTTAACCTGGCAGGACTGATTGGATCCTATCATATTATTTATGATCCATATTTAAGAGATCGCGTCCGCGCCCAGAGCAGCAAATCCCATTACAATGACATGAATGTGCTGAGCATGCATGCGTTAATCGGCGCGTATAGACCGGAAGGTGCAGAATGGGTGGCTGAGTTGTGCCAGGTGCTGACCAACAATGTGAATTATGCTTATGACTATATTACAAAGAATTTCAAAGGTGTAAAGCTTTCCAAACCACAGGGAACCTATATGCTGTTCATGGATTGTACGGATTGGTGTAAAGAGAATGGAAAAACCATTGATGAACTGGAAAAGTCCGGCTGGGATGTAGGTGTTGCATGGCAGGATGGCCGCATGTTCCACGGACCATGCTCCATTCGTCTGAATCTGGCTCTTCCTTTCAGCAGAGTTG